>JACMRQ010000168.1 GCA_014376355.1 Arcicella sp.
GATTTCTGGGTGCATAGGGCAAGTATATTGTACTTTTTGGGCAACAGTCTGTTCTTGAACCAAGTGCATCCCACAAACTGGGCAATCTCCCGCTTTGTCATACATTTTTTCCCCTTCGCAGTGCATCGGACAGTAGAATTTACCTGTACCATTTGCCGTTGATGTAGTTGTCTTAGCTTCTTTCATCTCATGGTGAGAATTCATTTTTGAACCGTTACTATCCTCAATGACATAGTTTCCTGCCTTAGAAAGTGCTATTTGCAATTTATCAGTTGTAATATGTTGTTGCATCGTAATTGTTGCCATTGGTGGATTCAACGTTACTTCAGCTGACACTCCCCCAATTTGATTGAGCGTTTTTTCAACGGTTGTCCGGCATCCATTACAAGACATTCCTGATACTTGATATGTATGTTTCATTTTTATTGATTTTTATAAAGGGATGACATAATTTATCGGCATGAATATCAATGAATCATGTCGTCCATAAACTTTAAATGTAATATAAAGTTCTAAAAATCAACACTTTACTTGTTACAAAATTCGTACTGAATTTTATATAATTATCTGATTGTTATATTTGAACATTTTACTTCACTTCAAAATTTAGCATCATTCCATCGTCTCCGTGTTCAAGGTTATGACAATGAAAAACAAATTTTCCCTGTTGCCTAAATTTCATAATAACTTGCACTTTTTCTTTCGGGGCTACTAAAACAGTATCTTTCCATCCTTTTTCTTGTGGAAAAATGACATTTCGTCCACCAGAACGTGATACTACTTGAAATTCAACTCCGTGAATGTGCATAGGATGAGCTTCGTCTCCCGTTGAATTGTCAAATTCCCATGTCTCAGTTGCACCCAAACTAACGGTTTCATCGATACGATTACCATCATAGACTTTTCCGTTGATTTTGTGCATTCCACCGTTCATGTTCATCATATCCCCCGTCAGAGCAAATGTTCTGGTCTTGGTTGAACCCGTAATTTTGGCAACTGGAATCAAAGAAGTTGGCATTTTGAAGGTATCAGATTCTTGATTTTTTACAATAAAATCAATAATTTTAAAAGAATCTGCTCCTTGTGATGTTCCCATCGTTGAAAATGTTTCGCTGGTTAAATAAACTTGTTCGCCTATTTTCATGGTCGAAAAGTCAATCAAAATATCGGTTCTTTCCCCCGAACTTAACATTAGATTTTTCACCTTTTCAGGTTGTGGTAAAATACCACCGTCCGAGCCAATAACATAAAAATCCGTTTTATTGCTCATTGCCAAATTATAAATTCGAGCCGAAGACCCGTTCAAAACTCTAAACCTGTAAAAACGAGTTGCTACGTTTAGGTAGGGTTTAGTTGTGCCATTTACCAAAACGGTTTCACCCATGTAACCCGACATAACTTCCATCATCGTTGGGTTATACTTGATACTTCCATCAGTATTTAATCTTTTATCTTGAATAATTAAGGGAATTTCATAGTTACCACTCGGTAAGTTTAAGGCTTTTTCTTCTGGACTTTCTACGATAAATAATCCCGCCAAACCTTGCATAACTTGTTTACCCGTCAGTTTGTGAATGTGGGGGTGATACCAGCTTATTCCAGCCTGCTGATTGATGGGGAATTGAAAATTGAAACTCTCATTAGGCATAATCATTCGCTCGGGGTGACCGTCCATATTGGCAGGTACGACCAATCCGTGCCAATGCACATTAGAATGTTCAGCCATTTTGTTTTGAAATGCAATGTTCACGATTGAACCTTTTTGTACTCGAAAAGTTGGTCCTAAAATACCATTTCGATAGCTTTGAACGCCAACTCTTTTGCCCGTAAGTAGTTCATCTTGAACACTTTGGGCAATTAATGTACTTGTTCCCGATATGGTTTCAGGGATTCTCAAAGCGTTTATAAACTCGCCATCGGAAACAATGGGAGCAACGGACTCTCCCATGTCCATACCACCCATGCAAGAGGATAGTAGGCTTTCACCCGCAATTAACGCAACCGTGCCAAAGCCGAAATTTTTAAGAAATTCATTTCTATTCATGTTCTGAGATTCAAAAGAGTGTTGATGACTGAATTAACATACTTGTATTTAAAATGTTGTATGAAAATATCTCATAGTGACTGTAATTTAATACCCGTTTTCGGGGATATTGAAGTAGTTAATCTGAGAATTATAAATCAATAAATGGAAATGAGATATGTGTTGAATACGTCAGAATTATACTAAATGGTTGCGTTAAATTGGTCAATTTTACGGCTCCATTACTTATTTTTAAATGGAAGCTCAACACTCAAATACTCCCAGCTCAATTTTATCTTGCCTTCGTTGGCATTGATGGGTAATACTTGGTAAGTGAGGGCTTCAACCAATTTATCGCTTTTGATGGGTTTTACCTTAATTCTAATGATGTCATTTTCTTCTTTATAATCATCGGCTAAGTGCATATCCCACGTTTTACTCAAAATTAAAGTCCAATTTTCTTTGTCTGGAATGGTAAAAAATCCGTATTTACCTTTTGGAATAACTTTACCTTCAATCATTACATCTTGACCAAAATCTATCCACGTGGCTTTGTGAGCTCCCGAAGACCACACTTGATTGTAGGCAACCAAACCGTTCCAAATATTACGTCCTCTCACACTCGGTGAACCGTATTCAATATGTATGTGATTTGTACCTACCATTGCCATAGCCGTCATTTTGGGGCTTTTAGGTTTTATTGCCGTTTTAGTAGTATCAGCTTTGGGTTGATGATTTTCGTGTTGGGCAAAAACACTGGCAGAAAGTGCTAAAAGGAAGTTTAATACGACAATTTTTTTCATGATTTTAATAATTTATTTAATTGATTTTTTTCGACTGACAAAAAATAAAACAAAGCCTGAGCTGATGGTAAACAAGCCAAAGATGGAAAAGGCTCTGAGTAACCAATTGGAAAGATTATCACGACTTTGGTAATCCATCGTGTGCATCATCCACAAGAAATCGAAGATTCGCCATTTGTTATTTCTAAATTTTTGAACCGTTCCTAAGGCTGAACTCACATAAACCGTTGTGTTGGTGGGGTGTTCAAAAGTGATGGCAAAAGCTGGCAAAGGTTGTTCACGGTATTCATGGTGTCCGTTAGTGGTAGTTAAATATTCCACTTGCTTTAATTGTGCATTGTCAGAAAAGGCTTTCTTGGCTATTTCAACCGCTTCTTTTTCAGATAATGCTGTACGTAATGCTCCCGTTTTTGCATCCGCCAATTGTGTTTTTTTACCATCATCATGCCCTTTTGAATAACTAATCTGATAGAATGGTTTACCCAAAATCTGAATCAAATGGATGTCATACACAAAAGAAATGCTATCTTTTTGCTTGATTTTTTGGATAATTTCTTGGGGGCTAATCAAATAAATATCAGCCGAAAGCGGATTAATATGAGCTTTTTGGTGGTCACCGTGTACTTCATCCATATTTGACCAACTGAAATACAAGCCGCCAATTGTCCAAAATAAAAACTGAATTCCTAAAATTAGTCCTAACCAACGGTGCGTTTTTCTAATTTTTCGATGAAATTCTACTTTTTTCATGCTTTATTTTGTGGTTAAAATTCTTGTTGTTTTTTGTTCTTGAAATAGGTGGCTAATGCCTTTTCGCCAAATTGATAAAACACTACGGGCGTAACAATCATGTCTAAAAGGGTACTCGAAATCAATCCTCCCAAAATGACCGTCGCCACGGGATACAATATTTCTTTGCCCGATGCCTGAGCGTCTAACGTGAGTGGAATCAATGCCAATGCTGCTACTAAAGCAGTCATTAAAACGGGTACGAGCCTCTCTAATGAACCTCTGATAATCATGTGAGCCGAAAACGTTTCGCCTTCCTGTTCAATCAAATGAACATAATGCGAAATCATCATAATGCCATTTCGGGAGGCAATTCCCGTGAGGGTAATAAAACCTACCAACGTAGCAATAGAGAACGTTCCACCCGTTAGGATTACCGCAATAACGCTACCAATCAACGCTAATGGCACATTTAACATAATTTGCAAAACAATTCTGGAAGATTTGAAATGACTGTATAATACTAAAAATATACCCGCCAAAGCAAAAATACTGAGCAAACCAATGAGTTTTGAGGCTTCCTGTTGGCTCTCAAATTGTCCTCCGTACTGCACATAAAAACCAGACGGTAATTTGATTTCTTTACCAATTTTTTCTTGAATTTCTTTTACCGTACTTCCTAAATCTCGCCCTTGAACATTACAAGAAATTACAATTCTCCGCTGGGTATTTTCGTGGTAAATAGAATTAATGGCATTCGTAGATTCAATGCTGGCAATTTGATACAACGGAATGGTATTCCCATTAGCGGTACTGACTTGCGTGTTTCTGATTTTATCAAGGTTACTTCGTTCTTCATCGGTGGTTCTGAGCAGTATATCAAAAGTTTTTTGTCCGTCCAAAATCTGTCCTTCTACTTTACCGTTATAAAAAGTTTCTAAGATTTTCGAAACCTTTCCCGCTTGAATGCCGTAACGTTGTAAAGCCTCTCGATTTACTTTAATAAGTAATTGAGGAACAAGCACTTGCTTCTCAATTTGCACATCAACTGCCCCTTGAACACTACTCACTACTTGTTTTATTTTTCCCGCATTTAAACGTAAATCGTTCAAGTCTGGTCCAAACAATTTGATGGCAACCTGTGAACGAACCCCCGAAAGTAGGTGGTCGAGTCGGTGGGAAATGGGTTGTCCAACGTTTACTGATACTCCTTTCAGAATGGTTAATTCTTTTCTAATATCGACCAAAATTTCGTCTCTGGTACGGGTATTATTGGGCTTTAATTCTACCTCAATTTCTGAATTACTGACGGGTTCCACGTGTTCATCCAATTCTGCCCGTCCCGTTCTGCGGCTCACATATTCAACTTCGGGAACCCTAAGCATCAATTTTTCACCCATTGTTCCGATGCGATTACTTTCCTCCAAGGACGTTCCCGCAGGGGTTGAGAAATTTATCGTAAATGAGCCTTCGTTAAAAGGTGGTAAAAATTCCGTTCCGAAAAAAGGAACAATGCTGGCGGCTGCCACGATTAATACCACGGCAATTCCAATGATAAATTTAGGTCTTGCCAAACCCCAATGCAGGATTTTAGTATCTTGGCGTTTCAAAAAACGAACCAAAACGCTGTCTTTTTCTTCGTGGGTTTTAATATTATTTAACAAATAACTACACAAAGCGGGGGTAAGCGTAAGCGAAACCACCAACGATGCAACAATTGATGTGATGTAGGCAATGCCCAAAGGAGCGAATATTTTACCTTCTATTCCTTGCATATAAAACAAAGGCAAAAACACCAATACCACAATAATTGTGGCATAAACAATGGAGTTTCTGACCTCCGAACTGGCATGATAAATAACTTGTAAAATGGGTTTTGGGGTTGGGGTAAGGCTATTTTCTTTCAATCTTCGGAAAACGTTTTCTACGTCCACAATAGCATCATCAACCAATTCACCAATGGCAATCGCTAATCCTCCAAGCGTTAAGGTATTGATGGATATATCAAAAGCCTTAAAAACAATTGCCGAGATCACCAACGATAAGGGGATGGCGGTGAGGGTAATAATAGTAGTGCGGAAGTTGAGTAAAAATAAAAACAGAATAATAACTACCAGAATAAATCCGTCTCGCAGGGCTTCTTCTACATTTTTTAGCGAATTGACGATAAAGTTTTTTTGCTGAAAAATCCTTGGATTTAGTTTTACGTCCTTAGGTAGTGTGGTTTGTAATTCTTCAAGAGCTTTTTCAACTTCATCGGTTAATTGAACGGTATTGGCACCTGGTTGTTTTTCAACGGTTAAAATTACGGCGGGCTTGGCATTAATACTGGCATCGCCCCGTTTGAGTGCCGAGCCAAATTTCACGTCTGCCACTTGCGAAAGTATCACGGGTAAACCATCTTTATTGCCCACCACGGTTTGGGCTAAATCGGCTAAAGTATTGGCTCTGCCTACGTTTCGGATAAGTACCTCCGAACCAAATCGGTTGAAAAAGTTACCCGTGGTATTTTGATTGGTTAATAATAAGGCATTATCAATATCATCCAGGGAGAGATTAAATTGTCTTAATTTATCGCTTGAAACTAACACCTGATATTGTTTGCGTTCGCCACCGATGGGAATTACTTGCGATACGCCTTTGATACTCATTAACCTTCGACGAATCGTAAAATCGGCAAGGGTGCGTAAATCGGCGGGACTGGTGGTATCACTACTCACGCCAATCAACATAATTTGCCCCATGACCGAACTAATTGGACCCATGACGGGCGTAATACCGTTGGGCAGTTGGACGGTCTGTAATTTTTCAGCCACCAACTGCCTGGCACGATAAACATCCGTTTTCCAATCAAACTCAACAAACACCATTCCGATGCCAATTGCTGCACTACTTCTTACACCTTCCACCCCAGGAGCTCCATTCAAAGAGGTTTCTACGGGTAAAATTACTTGGGTTTCAATTTCTTCGGGAGCTAATCCGTTTGATTCCAAGAAGATTGTCACCCTCGGACGGTTTAAGTCAGGAAGTACATCAACAGGTAAATTGATAATTGTTACAACTCCGTAAACCATAATCAAGGCGGCAAAAGCTACCACCAACAAG
Organism: Arcicella sp.; assembly: GCA_014376355.1. Classification (GTDB taxonomy): domain Bacteria; phylum Bacteroidota; class Bacteroidia; order Cytophagales; family Spirosomataceae; genus Arcicella. The sequence continues at coordinate 6,661 of JACMRQ010000168.1, forward strand.
CGGTTATGAAGTGAAAATTGAATGAGTTTGTTAAGCATTTTAAGGATATTTAGGGACTATTTTTCGTTGGTATTTCTAACGAAATTTTATTTTACGACAATCACAAAATCTGCCGTATGTACTTTACCATTAGATTGAAATTGTACCCAACCACGATATACCCCCGCTTTTTCAAACGTTGTATGCAGGTCAAATTTGCCATTCACCACTTCAGGGTGAACGTGTAAATACTGCTTTTCTTCCACGCCAATAACTACCATGTGAGCCTTTGCTCCTAAGTAATTTTCGAGGGTGCTGGCATCCACTGCTTTCCCATTTTGGGTTAAAACCCCTTCGATGTGAGCCAATTTCCCCACTTCAAACTTATTACCTTCGGGCATGAGCGTAAGCGTGTAGCCGTCCACCGTTGAAACTAATCTTGGGGAAGCATAA
>JACMRQ010000169.1 GCA_014376355.1 Arcicella sp.
AGTATAACCCAATAAGTTTTTGGCGATCGAAAGTGTATCTAAACCAAGTATATTCATAGTTTTTTTAATTTTATAAGTGCCGATAAAGCAATAATTACCCAAACTACATTCACAAATGCCGAAGGATATGCTTTATGATAAACAGTATTAGCAACAAAGAAAATACCACCAAGTAAATTAGCTAATTGATAAACTTTGGAAGTGGCGGATATTTTACCAAAGGAATTTAAGGCAAAAGCTCCTACAATCAAAATAGAGGCAATCCAGCCAATGGTTTCAACGAATATTTCGTACATAAAACGGTTATTATTTTAAACAAATTTACCTAAAATTAAGTGAAGAAGTATGCAAATTGACTGATTTGTAAATTGATAGAACAAATTTTATAAAATAATTTACTCAAAAAATTTTGGATAATATATTGTATATCAGGCACTTGTATTTTTAATAATCAATTTTTAATTATCAATCATCAATTATGTAAATTCTCTTCCCGAACTTTGCCAAAATTTTAACATAAACAAACAATGGTACAAGTAAAATCAGGCGATATAATTAATGTTCACTACACAGGAAGATTAACTGACGGAACGCTTTTTGATTCTTCAGAAGGACGTGAACCTTTGGAATTTGAAGTAGGTTCTGGAATGGTTATTAAAGGTTTCGATGAGGGCGTTACGGGTATGAGTGTAGGTGAGAAAAAGACTGTTCATATTTCTGTTGCGGATGCTTACGGAGAGGTAGATTCAACTTATTTAGCAGTTTTCAACAAAGCAGAAATCCCTTCAGATATTCCTTACGAAATTGGAATGCAGTTAAATATGCACCAAGACGGTTCTGGACAAGTGATGCCAGTAGCAGTGGTGGAGGTAACTGAACTGACAATTACGTTGGATGCCAATCATCCTTTGGCTGGGAAAGATTTGATTTTTGACTTGGAATTGGTTTCGATTAGTTAGGGTACTTTTATAAAAGAGGGGATATAAAAAAGCATCAGCCGAAATTCGACTGATGCTTTTTTTATACTTAAAACAAAGAATTGGAAGATTCCCAATACGCTGTTTTCTAAAATATTAAGCTGGCTTTGCTATCTCAACATTTACTTTTTTGCCTTTGATAGAAGCTCCGTCCATACTGTTCAATACTGTCGTTGCGTATTCTTTTGGAACGTCAACGAAAGTATATTTATCAAAAATATTGATTTGTCCTAAAGTATTTCCTGGAATTCCAGATTCTCCAGCAAATGCTCCTACAATATTGGCAGGTGATATTTTTTCATCAAATCCAATATTTACAAACATTCTTACCATGTTATCATCCTGACGATACGGTTTTCCAGTTTTGTCCGTTCTTGGACCTCTGTCTTCACCAGTACGAGGACGGTCGCCTGTACGTGGAGGACGAGAATCATTACGGTCAAAGCTTCTTGCTGGTGGGCGAGAATCATTATTGCCATAACTTCTTGCACCGTCACGGCTTCCACCATCACGACTTCCGAAACGACTTGTACCTGAATCTCTACCATCACGACTTCCGAAACGGTCGCCATTACTTCCATTTCCACGACCACCATCACGACTTCCAAAACGGTCATTGCGACCACTGTCACGACTTCCGTAACGATCACCACCACGAGCATCTCCTTCTAAATTCTCATCAGCGAATTCATTTTTTGCAACACCCATTGTCATTTTCACAAGCGCTGCAACAATTTGCTCATTCGAGAATCCTGCGTGTGTTAATGAACCATAAACATCTCCAAAAAGAGCTAAATCATCTTCTTGAATAGCATTTTGAACTCGTTCAATAAACATTCCTTTCTTTACACCAACCACATCAGAGAACGATGGAATCACACCTTTATCAATTTTTACTTTCGTAAAATTCATAATATCTCTCAAACGATTACGTTCAGCACCAACCACGAATGTATAGGCTTTACCAGATTTACCAGCACGACCAGTACGACCAATACGGTGTACGTAATATTCTTCGTCTAAAGGAATGTCATAATTGAAAACGGCATCAATATCATTCACGTCAATTCCACGAGCGGCAACGTCCGTAGCAACCAAAATAGTAGTTGCTCCTGAACGGAATTTCGCCATTACGTTTGTACGTTGTGTTTGACGTAAATCTCCGTGTAAACCTTCAGCAGCATATCCTCTTAATATCAATTCTTCCACAACTTCATCCACTCTTTTCTTCTGGTTACAGAAAATCAAAGCCAATTTCACGTTATAAAAATCCATTAAACGAGTCATTACTTCCATTTTTGCCTTACCTTTAACATCAAAATATAACTGTTCGATGTTGGCATTGGTAATTTCGTTTTTAACAACTTTTACCAATTTAGGATCATTCTGATAACGAGACGTTAAAGCCATAATTTGCTTTGACATCGTTGCCGAGAAAAGCACTGTTTGACGGTCTTCGTTGGTTTCTTGCAAAATGCTTTCGATGTCATCACGGAAGCCCATATCGAGCATTTCGTCGGCCTCATCAAGCACTGCCATTTGTACTTTTTCTAATTTCAAAGCACGTCTTTCAATCAAGTCAATAACACGTCCGGGCGTACCTACAACGATATTTGCTCCTGCTTTCAATGACTTAATTTGACGGTCAATTGAATCACCGCCGTAAACCGTTGTCACGTAAACGCCTTTCTTATACTTGGCTAATTTTTTGATTTCTTCGGTAACTTGAACTGCCAATTCACGAGTTGGGCAAAGCACCAAACCTTGAACGTATTTATCGAAAGCGATAACTTTCTCAATCATCGGAATACCGAAAGCGGCTGTTTTACCAGTACCTGTTTGGGCTTGTCCGATTACATCACGACCTTCTAATAAGAAAGGAATGGCTTCTGATTGGATTGGAGAGGCAGTTTCAAAGCCCATATCCAATACTGCTTTTTTAATATCTTCCGACACGGGAAGTTCGTCAAATCTTAATCTTGCGATTTCACTCATAATTTTTCTGCGTCACATCTAACGACATGAAGAATAAGTAGGGCATCGGCATGATGCTCCATTCGTTTCCTGCGACTAATTTTTAATTGATTTGTAATAATTTTGCTTTAATGATGCCCGAACATCCGTTAAAGCTCTGGGAGACCGACCTGAGATGTTTAGCGTTCAGAGTTGAAATGTTCAACTTCAAACAAAACTTCTCTTAGAAGAAGTGCTTCGTGCCAACGAAGCGAACACAGAGACGTGCGGATGTTGTTTTTGTACTAATTTTGCACAAAGGTACGTCAATCTTTTGGATTCGCAAATGTATTTGGATTATTTTTAGAAAAAAGGTTTGTTAATAGCAGTATGAAATTGAATAATTATATTTATTTTCAACGTTTAAATTTTTCACTACATTTTCTACTCGTACACAATTACAAAAATTGGCAACAAGTTATTTTACTTCCCTAAATAATAATCGCAAACCACCAATGCAATCTACGCTATCATCTTATCATTTGTCTTTTCATCTTCCATAGAATTTGAAACAAAAACCGCAATCGCAAATTGTTTTCCGTTGGGTAATGTGATAATGCCAATATCGTTTGTACAATATATTTATTAACTTTTTTTGTTCCACCAACGAGTTTAAATAGCAGGTCACAACCACTATTATCACTTTGTGAGACGGTATATTATAGTATTTCACTCAACAGAAGATTGACGTTTCCATCGGGGTATTTCTCTCTCATCGGGCTGTATAGATTAGGTAGCAAGTTGGATTTTTTTACAAAAATATTCTGATTTAAGGCTAATTTTTCTTTATCAACTTCATTTAAAACTGCTAAAGCTAAGTGAAATTTATAAACGCTTTGCATCGGGAAATATGCTTTTCCGTTGAAAGTTAAGGTATCGCCATTATCAAAATTTAAAATACCAACGCCAACGGTAGCACGTTTTGATTTTACGATTTTTTCGATTTTCTCTCTGAGAATAGTTGTTTGTGAAAATAACTGGAGCGTTTGTAAAAAGAGCGTGAAAAAAAGAAAAGTGAATTTATACATCTATTTTGGCTTTAAAATAAAAATTGTCTTTCCATAACAAAAGTGTATTACGGAAAGACAATTTACAAATAAATAGGAAGATTTTATTCGCTTGTTAGAACAATTTTTTGAGTTTTTACGTGTCCATTTATCTCCAATTTTAATATGTAAGTTCCTTCTTTCAGCGACTTTGAGGTAAATAAAAAAGAATGCCAGCCCGCTGAAGTATATTCGTCTATCAAGACAATTTTTTGGGTTCCTTGCATATCATAAACTGCAATTTTTACCGCATCAGGTTTTGGAAGTCCGTATTTAATTGTACAACTTTCTTTAAATGGATTTGGAACGGTTGCCATTAATATTGGTTCATTTAGAAGCAATTCGTCAGTGCCCAACGGACTTAAAATTTTGAATTTGATAGATCCTTTGCTAATGCCCACGCCGCAACGGTTACTCACACTTATGATGGTGAAAGCACTGGTATCTACGGCAGTAACCACAAAGTTAAATGGGGTTTGGTTGACTGTATATTCCTTGCCATCCGAAACTTTTATGAGCCACGGTGATAGTGAAGTTAAATCAACTTTTAAGGTGCCACTTTCAGAAGGATACATATTGCCTCCGCCCGATAAAGAAGCAGTTGGTTTTTCATTGAAAATAATATTTATCTTTAAAGAATTGGCAGAACAGTTATTTCTTGATGCTTCTAATGAATATTTTCCTGATTGATTTACCTGAAAAATTGGGTCACTGGCTTTCTCTATTTTTAGAGAATCCTTTTTCCACTGATATAAAACGCCATCTTCTTTGAGGATATTTAGGGTAAAATTTTCGCCAGTACATAATAACGTGGGATCTCCTGTGTAAGTAATATCAGTTTTGGGCAAACTAATTACTTTGACATTTACAGTCGAAGAATTAACGGTACACGGGCCTTTTGTAGCAATATATTGATAACTACCTTCTTGCGTAACTTTTATTCCGTTGGTGGTGGTAGTATTGATATTTTCATTGTTCCGTTTCCACTGATATTTTACGTCTGGGTCATTGTTATCAATTGCCATCAACGAAAGAGTTGATTTCTCACACAAATTTTGCTCTGAACCAGTGGGTGAAATTGCGGTTGGCACCTTTATGAAATTAATTTTCAATGCTTCCGAAATAGTAGAACATTTGCCATCATTGGTAATGACCGAATATTTGCCATCTTCCGAAAGTTGGAAGGTGCTGATGGTTGCTTTTTCTATTTTTATAGAATCTCGCAACCATTGATACGTTAATCCTGAATCTTTGTTGGCAAAAAGCGAAATTGTTTGTCCTGCACACAAAGTTGAAGCATCTTTGTCAGCCGTTATTTTAGCAATTGGTGTAGGATTTACTTTAAAATCTATCAGTTCGGAGGCACTCGAACAAAGCCCTCGATTGACTATAAATTTATAATTACCCGCCTGATTAACATTAATTGTATTTGAAATATTATTGGCTATAATTACACTGTTCTTTGTCCATTGATATACTAAATCTTTATCGGTTGAAACCGCTCTTAAAGCCGTTGACGTTTTATCACAAATAGTCTGAGCAACATTTGGAGTTATTTCATTTGGAACAAGATTATAATTTATTTTTACGGGGGCAGAAATAGCACTACAACTACCCAATTGAATTGCCATAGTATAATTGCCAGCCTCCTTAACATTGTAATATTGTTCAGTTGCATTAGGAATGTTTTTGCCATCTTTTTGCCACTGATACGTTCCTAAAAAATTTAAGTAACTCAACGAAGGGTCAAATCTACAGGACAAACCAACATTTTGCCCATCACAAAAATTCATTTCCTTTGAAACTGAAAAATTTTCATATCCACTTTTTAAAGATAGTAGTGGAGCTGATAATGTATTTCCAACTTTATAAACATAACCTTCACTCGTACCTTGGCAACCTTCTTTCTGTGCGGTCAAAGTATAGGTTCCGCTTTGTGTGGCGGGAAGATAAGTAGTAATTGAATTGGCAATAACCTGCCCATCTTTTTTCCAAGTAAATTTCATTTCTGGAGAATAAATGGAAGTATTTTCTAACTCGATGTAGTTTAAAGGTTGAATAGTGCAGGTTTCTTTCGCCCACGATGACCGTAATTTTACGGGTAAGTTATTGGTTGTATCAATTTGCAATTTAATATTTTCTGAACTTGCCGTACAATTACCCTGATTAATACTTACACTATAATCTCCAGATTCAGCAACCTCATATTTAAAGTATTGTGATGTTCCGATGGGAATTTGGTTTTTCTTCCAAGTGTAAATTGCGGAGTAGTAAGGCTGATAAGAAGATATTAATGTAATTTTGCCTCCTTTGCAATTTTTTCTAACATCAAATTCCGTAGAAATGGTTGTATTTAAAGAATCGACAAAATTCATTTTTATTGGTAAGGAAGTTGCTGAACATTTTCCCATTGCTAACCTTAATGCATAATTTCCTGATTTTTCTGTTTTTAGATAACTATTGACGGCTCCTGCAATATCTTTACCTTCAAACTGCCACTGAAAATTCATATCGCTTGTGGTTGTAGTTTTAAAATATACATACTGAGAACTTCCCTTGCAATTAACTTCATTCGGTTTGAAAGAACCAATTATATCTACCGAAAGATTTTTTCCAATATATATGGGAAGTGGGGCGGAATTTGCCGAACAATTTCCTTGTCGATAGTTTAATAAATATTTCCCAGATGTAACAACTACAAAATTTGGCTTAGTCTCCCCTAAAATTGCGACTCCATCCTTAAACCATTGAAGAGTATAATCAGGTTTACTTGCAGTAGATAAAGGGATTTTTAAGCCTTCACAAGTATTTGAGGTAGGAACTGTAACATTGGGATAATCTATTGAACCAACATTGATAGAATAATTACTTGAAGCCGCCAAACATCCTTGTTCCGAAACTTCAAGGGTATATATTCCAGCTTGATTGACAGTCAATTTATCGGAATTGGCATTTGGTAATATAATTCCTCCACGTTTCCATTGATAAGAATACGAGTTTTTTATTTCACTCGCTTGTATTGTTGTCGAAAAGCCAGTACAAATATTATTGACCGCTCCTGAAATTACGGCAGTAGGAAGATAAATGGAAATATTTTCGCTTGATTCACTACTAATTCCTGTTTTGGATGCAATGATTTTTATGCGATAATTATTACTTGATAATAAATTAGTTACACCAACTGATTGAGTTGGATAGGTACATATAATAGGGCTTTTGTCACCTTTGCCAATCAATTGTTCAGTTGAAAAATTTCCATTTGCATTGGATAAATAGACGCTGTATTCTTCATCCTGAGCAAAAATTCCCGTAGTTGTGAAAGGAATTGAGATATTATTTCCGCCACAATTTTTTTTCTGTTCTGTTTTCAGAGCGGTTGTGATTTTATTATTAACCGTTGATGGGGCAAATACGTAACTGGTGTAAATGCCTCTACCATGCGTCCCAATCGCCACAAACCCATCGGATGCACGACATTTTATCATATCACAACGCACATTGGCAAGTCCCGAATTACTTATTTCCCAAGCAGGATTAGCAGCGGTAATGTCATCGGTAGTCCAAATGCCTAAATTAGTAGCCAACATAACTTGTTTTCGATTATTGGGATTAAATACCGCCCATTTCACCGACACATTCGGAAGCCCATAATTAGTAGAATCTTTATTAACCCAATTATTTCCACCATCATTGGTGTACCACACCGAAGAAATACCCGTGTTGGAATACACGACCAATAATTCATTTTCGGTAGCTCCCATTTCGATACAATTAATGTAGCCAGTGGGCATTCTTTTTGCTCCTATTTCTTGGGTATTTCCAATGTTTTTATCTGTATTATTTACTTTAAAAACTTTTCCTCCATAAGTTCCCAAGAAAAGAACATTATTGGAAGCAGTTTTAAATGCGGATGGAGCGGCTCCAATATCAGTTCCTAATTCAAGAAAATCTTTTGAATTTTGGGTAAGGCTTACTTTCACTCTACGCACTTTTGTTCTGGAACTATAATTGGCAAAAAGGGTATTAGTAACACTATTATAATCAGCGGGATTGATAAAAGAACCCTCTTCTTGGGTAATAAGTGTTTGATAATTTCTTCCGTTACGGTCAATATTAAAAAACATGCCGTTTTGATAAGAGGCAATCATAATATCGGGTTCGTCTTGGTCAATGAAACAATAAGCTCCGTCGCCACCGCCGATTTGCATCCCAGGTTCAGCAATTGAGTTGTTGATTTTCCAAGTGCCATTATCTTGTGTTCCGCCAATAATAGTTTCATCATTTTGAATATTCCTGATTGCCAAGGAATAAAACTGAGTTACATTATAGCCTTTATTTCTAACATTTATTTTTGGGCGTTCAGTCATGTTTTTCCCTGCATTGCTCGAAAAGTACATTCCACCATCACAAGCAAAGAGCACTTCATCGGTATTTTTTTCATTAAAAACTACTCCATGATGGTCAGGATGAATAAAACCATACCCGAACGGCTCCCACGTTTTACCGCCATCAAGGGTTCGAGTAATACCAGTTCCATTGGCATAAACAAGGTCTGGATTAGTCGGATGAACTGTAATTACTAAATCATACCACCCTTGATTTCCCACAAAATGCTGTCCAGCATCATTTTGTGGAATCGTAATATCTTTCCACGTTTTGCCAGCATCAATAGATTTTTTCATCCACTGCAAGTTTTCATAAGCGTAAATTACTTGTTGCTCGCCCTTCGTGGAAAGTGCCAGCCCTAATTCCGTTCTACTACCTACGAGATTATTAGGTGGCGAAATATCTGTCCATTGATTTCCCGTTTCATCATTTGAGTGATAAATTTTTCCTGCATTTGTGGCTACGTAAATAATTTGGTCGGCTGCCATTTCAATATCAGTTGCTCCACCAACGGATGACACCAAAACGGTTTTCCAAGTCATTCCCCCATCCGATGATTTCTGAATTCCACTTCCAGTGGCAATAAAAAGTTCTCCAGATTTATTTATTACGATACGATACATATAAAAACTGCCAGATGGTTTATTGGGTAGTCGTTTCCAAGTTTTACCTGCATCTTCACTTTTCCAAATGTATCCAGTTTCAAAGACCACGCCCGATCCACCTTCAATTTCACCAGTTCCTGCATAAAATATTTTAGGATTAGTTGGGTCGTAAGCCAAACAAGTTACTGCCAGACTTTCCCAAAAATCGTCTATTTTCTTCCACTCACTTTCCGAATCTCTAATATTTTCGTTATACCAAAGTCCTCCACTCACACCACCCGACCACACTTTACGATTGGTTGAATCGGTGGGATCAAACATTACGCCACGAGTTCTTCCGCCCACATTTGTCGGTCCCAACTCCTTCCATTTAACGTTGGGAATTCCTGCCATTTTTTTGGAAGATTTCCCTTTTACTAATAAATTATCAACATAGTTTCGAGCCTTTATCATTTCTTCGGCGGATAATTCACCCGTTGCAGGATCAATGGTCTTTAAGCGTTCAAACTCAACTCGTTTTTGCCATTTTCGAATGTTAGGCTGGTTTTCAGGACTCGACGTTAACAAATTTTTATAGGGTAATTTATCTAACATATTCATATATGCTTGATATTTGTCATTATTAGTATTCTTGTTTTGACCAAAACTAAAAACAAAAATCTGGCAGAGGATAACTATTAATAAAAGTTTTTTCATGAGATAAATAATTTATGGTAAGTGCTTGGATGTATTTACTCATGGCATGAGACTGGGTGTCCCCCTAACACGTAAATCATTGATAATGAAAAAATTGGAATAGTCATGCCATGAGTATTCTGCTAA
>JACMRQ010000170.1 GCA_014376355.1 Arcicella sp.
TTTAAATTGAAATTTAAAGTTTTAGAATATTGTAAATATTTTCGCTCAATTTCTTCCAATGGAAAATTAGGAATGTAATCACAAAAGGTCTTTGAATCTGGAAAAATATCACTCGTTTGAACGGCTTTGAAAAGTTCGGATGAATAGAATTGATTTGTATTATTTTGTTTATATTGCATTTGGATTAAATTTCGAGTAATACTTTACTCAAAGCAGAGTACTACTATTTAAAAGTTTACTTTTTGTCTGATAATTTGTTAAAAATCACCAAAAGAATTATCAAAATTGTCATGGGAATCAAAGAAAAATAGAAAGCACTTTCTCCGCCGTAATGTTCAAAAATATAACCTGTAATTAAGGAACCTGTTGTTCCTCCTAATGCTGAAAAAATCACGATTAAACCTGACATTATCCCATGCTGACGGGTGGGTAAGGAACTTAAAATTACGGAATTAATGGCTGGATAAATGGGGGCAATAACTAAGCCTATCATCGGAAAAATGAAAGCAACCAACGGGGCATTTCCCCAACCTATGATGACCTCATTTCCAAGATTTTTAGCTAATGGCAAAACTAATAAAACCATAGTACCTGCTATTAACACACAGATAATCAATACAGTAAGCCATTTTACTTTTTTCAAAACCATTCCTGCCAAAAATCTTCCAACGGCTGTAGAAGCGGCTAATATACCTGCCATTTGAATACTTAAGGAATTTGGAAGATGTAGGACTTTGCTATTAAAAGTCGGCAACCAACTCATAATACTTTGTTCAATCAAAACGTAAATAAAAGCACTCGCCACAAATACTAAAACGACTGGGATAACCATCAAACGTAGCATCTCTTGAAATCCACCTATTACTTTTTCATCAGTTTGATTTTTAAGGCTTGATTCATCGATTGGAGTAGTTAATAAAAGCAAAAAAGCCAATACTCCAAGCACCGCCAAAAGGTAATAAACATTTACCCAAGCCGTTGATTGAGGGTTTTTATCATCAATAAAAAAGCTAAAAATGAACCCCGCTGATAAAATTCCAACCATGAAAAATGATTCGACAAAATTCATTAAACTTATATGTTCCGTTTTGTCTTTAACCACCAATCCAATTGTTCCATAAACCGAAACTTTTATCAAGGCAAAACTTGCTCCTACTGCTCCAAAAAGCAATTTTGTCATCCAAAATTGATTCATTAAAGGCATACCTACGCAGGCTATTGTCACGATAATTAGCGCTAAGAGCATAGAATTTTTGTAGCCAATTCGAGTGATATAAGAAGCAACTAAAAACGACATAATGGCAATACTTAAATCCTTAAAAGCCTCCAAAATAGCAGCCCCTGATTCTGTGATTCCGTAGGTTGATTGCACTTGTAAAATAACCGTTCCAACGCTATTCAACAGAATGGCAAAGAGAAAATAATTGATGAAAATTGAGAGTTTTATTTTCCAGTTGTTCATGGAATCCGTGGTTTTGTGGAAATAGATATTTAATTACAAAGATATAATTATTTGTTAAAATGGTCCAAACCTAATCCTAATTGTTACATACGATAATGATGTAGTTATAGTATCAAAAAAGAGCGGACGTATGCCCGCTCTTTCTATTTATTGGAATCAATATTAAGATACTCATAAAATGGTTAATGATCATGCAAATTTCGAGTAGAATTTTACAAAAAACTACTCTTTAATTATTAAAAAATAATACTATATTATTATTTTATTACCAGTTAATGAATAATTATTAATAAATTAGGAGTAATTAGTCCAAAATTTATAAATTTTCTTGAAATACTGGTAAATGAAAACTGAGTTTGAAATTATACAACCCGATGCTGGATGTTCATTCAGATTATTGCATCATCGAGTATCGGCAAATACTTTTAAATGGCATTATCATTACCATCCCGAATATGAAATTGTTTGCGTTTTTGAGGGTTCGGGCAGACGGCACGTAGGTAATCATCTCAGTAACTATAATGATGGTGATTTGGTATTAATCGGCTCAAATCTTCCACACGCTGGTTTTGGATACGGAGCTTTGGGTACCCATGAAGAAATCGTAATTCAATTTACCGAAGATTTTTTAGGCACCAATTTCCTTGCAAAACCTGAAATGATAAATATCAAAAAGCTATTCGAGCGAGCAAAACAAGGAATTAATTTTAAGAGTGAAATGCAAAAAAAAGTCTCCCAAAAATTTAAAAAAATGTTGCATCTCACTTCTTTTGAACGATTAATGGAGTTATTAAATATCCTTCAAGAATTAGCAAAATCAGAGGACTACATTTTCCTAAATCCAGTCGATATTCGTTATAATTTTAAGCAAAAAGACCAAGAACGATTAGGGAAAATTTATAAATTTGTTGAAGATAATTATTCTCAAGAGATTGAAATACAATTAGTTGCTCAGATTTGCAATTTAACCATCCCTGCGTTTTGCAATTATTTCAAAAAAAATTTGAATCAAACTTTTACGGATTTTACGAATGAATACCGTATTAATCAGGCATCTGTAATGCTTTTAGAGGGATTAGAGGTCGCAGATATTTGTTATCGGTGTGGGTTTAATAACGTGTCGTATTTTGGGCGTGTCTTCAAACAATTCAAAGGTACAAATCCTTCACAATTTAGGCTAAACTTTAGTAAGACATAACAGTACGGTATGCAAGATTGAGTACATTTAAGTTATTTTTGGGATATAAATTTACTGAAATTCATGAAAGTTGCCCTTTTTATTCCTTGTTATATTGACCAATTTTATCCGAAAGTTGCTATTGCAACGTTGGAATTATTAGAAAAATTAGGTTGTGAAGTTAATTACCCACTTGATCAAACTTGTTGCGGACAACCGATGGCAAATTCAGGTTTTGAGCATCTGAGTAAGGACTGTGACAATAATTTTGTGGATAATTTCAGAGGGTTTGACTACATCGTTTCGCCTTCGGGAAGTTGTACTTTGCACATAAAAGAACACTTGCACGGAACTGATAATCAGGCATCTACTCATATTCGTAAACATATCTATGAGCTTTCGGAATTCATGACAGATATTTTAAAAGTAGAAAAATTAGACGCAAAATTTCCGCATAAAATCGGGCTTCATCAGAGTTGTCACGGACAACGGGGCTTAAAATTAGCCCAAATGTCGGAACTGGTAGCTGAGCCATTTTCTAAAATAGAAAGGCTATTGAAGATGGTCGAAGGACTTTCAATTGTGGCATTAGACCGCAAAGATGAATGTTGCGGATTTGGCGGTACTTTTTGTGTTACAGAAGAAGCTGTTTCTGTAAAAATGGGCAAGGACAGAATCACTGACCATACAAAGCACGGAGCAGAATATATTGTCGGTTCGGATGTATCGTGTTTAATGCACATGGAAGGAATTATGAAACGGCAAGGTTCGGAAGTTAAGGTGAAGCATCTTGCAGAAATACTGAATGGTTAACGTAGTAACACAAAAATGAATAACATAAAAATAGACCATGCCACGGCTTCTGTTGAATTTAATAAAGACGAAGCTCACGTAAATTGGCACGATGAAACGCTTTGGTTTGTGCGTGCTAAGCGTGACAAAGCTGTTTTTCAACTTCCAGAATGGGAACAATTGCGAGAGGCAGGTTCGCAAATAAAAAATCATGTGCTATCAAATATACACGATTTATTATTGGAATTTGAAAAAAAAGCAACTGCCAATGGCATCACAGTTCATTGGGCGGCGGATGCTATAGAACACAATGAAATCATTTATTCGATTATCAAAAATGAGGGTGTAAACCGCATGGTCAAATCTAAATCCATGCTCACGGAAGAATGCCATTTGAACGATTTTTTGAAAGAGAAA
>JACMRQ010000171.1 GCA_014376355.1 Arcicella sp.
AACCGAAGTCCAAGAATCGTAAGAATTGATAATCAATTTTGTTCAGAATCTATTAAAGTGCTTGATTTTAAGACCTTTAGTGATGTAAAACTGTCTGACCATTATCCAATTTTGGGGAGGTATGAGATTGGTGGAGTTAGGGCGGTGAAAAAGTAAAAAAATGGTCAGTAAAATTACTGACCATAAATCTATAAAAATTATCTTTTAAAATGACTTTGCAATATTAGTGAATTCACGAGATTTCAAGGATGCTCCGCCAATTAATCCTCCGTCCACATCTGGTTGTGAGAATATTTCTTCGGCATTCTTTTCGTTGCAACTTCCACCGTATAAAATCGAAGTTTCGTCAGCTACTACTTGACCATATTTTGAAGCTAAATGTCCTCTCAAATAAGCGTGCATTTCTTGTGCTTGTGCAGATGATGCTGTTAAGCCCGTGCCAATCGCCCAGATAGGTTCGTAGGCAATAACAACTTTGCCAAAATCCTCCGCAGAAAGATGAAAAATACCTTCTGTGAGTTGTGAAGCCACAAATGCAAAAAAACCTTCGCCCTGACGTTGTTCCAAAGATTCGCCACAACAGAAAATTGGCGTCATACCATTTTCCAAAACAATATTCACTTTCTCCGCTAATTCTTCGTTCGTTTCGTTGAAATATTGACGACGTTCTGAGTGTCCAATAATCACGTGAGTAACACCAATTGATTTCAACATCGAAGCTGAAATTTCACCTGTATAAGCACCCGAAGCCTTGTTTGAACAGTTTTGAGCGGCAATTCCCATGTTGGAAACAGGCCCAGTATGTTTTTGTAAAGTGGTTAGGTAGAGGGCTGGCGGTGCAATGATAACCTGAACATCAGCATTAACTTCATCTTTCACCATGTGAACAACTTCCGATGCCAAAATCATGGCTTCGTCCATCGACTTATTCATTTTCCAGTTTCCTGCAACAATTTTCTTTCTCATTTTATTACTTGATTAGTTTCTGTAAAATTAAGAACGCCAATCTTTAATTCCGAATTTTGGGTTTGGTAATTGTGACTTATTAATGTTCATTAGTATTTTATGAATCATTAAATCTTTAATTATCAGTATTTTAACGAGAAATGGATTTGAAAAAAGACAACAAATAATTGCTGACTCGCTCCAAAATTAATATTTATCAGTAATCGTGTCTTAAAAGCTAACTGGCAAGCCGCTTTTCATTTCTGGCTAAATCGGCGTATTGTTTTTTACCCATACAAGAACAAACAACAATGGCAAATAATAAAATAACACTTACTTTACGGGGAATGAGGGTCATAGTTTTAGGGATTTATGGGGTAATATTTTAAAGTTAAGTATTTGAAAATCAATAAAATATATTTGAATAGAAATAAAATTATCGTTATCTTAGAGTTGAAATTATCATACAACTTGACACTTAAATTAAAACTGTAAAATATTAAGATTTTTGAGGTAAATTTATAAAGGACTTATTTTAAAATATGAAAGGCTCTTGGCAAAAAATACTTTTATTAATTGTATTCCCTTACCTTGCTTATTGTCAGGTAATCAGGACGCCTGAACGACAAATTATCTCCAATTCAACGATTGAAATACAGGAAAAACCTACTTCAAAGAAAGTAATGTTAAAACCTATTTCAGATGAAAGATTTGGATTTCAGCTTGCTAAAAGGCGGAAGATAACAAGAATACCATTTGACTTTCAAGCAAATTTAATTATAGTACCCATAAAAGTTAATAACTCAGACACTTTACGTTTTATTTTAGATACTGGAGTAAGCTCAATTTTGATTACTGACCCTCAAATCGCCAAACTGCAACGAATGAAATTTGTTCGGAATGTGAAAATATCGGGAGCGGGTCAAGGAACAGATATTGAGGCAGGAATTGTTTTGGATAACACAATTATGATGGGCGATATGATTGGATATCGTCAGAATTTGGTTGTTTTGAAAGAAGATGTTCTCAAACTCAGCGAGTTTGTGGGCAGTCCTATTCACGGAATTATTGGCTACGAAATTTTTAATCGGTTTGCCGTAACCATAGACTTTTCAACGAATGAACTAACTCTTGAAAATCCAGAACATTATAAATATAAACCAAGTAAAGGTGAACGTTTCCCAATAACAATTGAGGAGAATAAACCTTATCTAAGTACTATGGAACTTATAAATGATAAGCAAAACCTGCCTTTAAAAGTAATTTTAGATACAGGTGCGGGTCATGCAATTTCTTTAGATGCTAACAGAAATAATAGAATTCCGATGCCCGAAAAAGTCGTTAAAGCACAATTAGGACGTGGATTAAGTGGGATTATTAATGGCAGTTTGGGTAGAATTTCTAAATTAAGGTTAGGAAAATTTGAAATGAAAAACTTAGTAGCCTCATTTCCAGATAGTTCTTCTTATCGAATGAAAGGAATGGAATTGATTGAACGACAAGGAAATATTGGCTGTGAATTTTTACGGAGGTTTAAGGTAACCTTTAATTATAGAGATCAGTATATTGTTCTCAAACCTATCAATCGTCGTATGAAAGAACCTTTTGAACACAACATGAGTGGTATTGAGTTGATGGCAAAAGGAAACGATTATCACGAGTATATGATTGACAGAGTGATTGAAAATTCACCCGCTGATCATGCAGGCTTATTGCAAGGCGACCAGGTAATGTTCATTAATAATAAGTCATCTAAGGACATTTCAATTAGTGAAATATACAAATTATTTCAAAAAGGCGAAGGGAAAAATGTAAATTTGATAATGAATCGAGAAGGGAAATTATTTTTTGCGACAATTAATTTGCGGAGGTTAATCTAAAAATTATTCTTTTTCAGCATTTTAACCTGTTATTATTGTCAAATTCATAGAAAACTTTTTTTATATTTTATACTGCTTCAAAAACATTTGTTTTTTGATAAGAAATTCATTAATTTTGCGAAGAATTTAAAGGAAGAGGGGTCGTAAATCCCTCTTTTTTGTTTTTAAAATTTAGGTATTTCAATTAAAAAATACCCAAGTCAAAAGCCAATAAAGATGTTAATTTATAAACATTACATAGCTTGTTGACTTTTGACTTAATGACTTTTTTTAATGAACAAAGACCAAATAACCGAATTGCTTCAACCCTATCTGGAAGACGACAGAATTTTTATTGTCGAAGTGAAGGTTGGAGAAGGCAAAATTCGCCAAACAATTACTGTACTTTTAGATACGGACGAAGGTATTAAAATCGAAGAATGTGCCTCAATTAGTAGAAGATTAGCTCATTTCATTGAAACTAACGAATTAATAAAAGATGCGTATAATCTGGAAGTATCCTCGCCAGGTATCGATCAACCACTTCTTTTGAAACGTCAATACATAAAAAATATTGGTAGAAATTTGAAGTTACAATTAGTAGAAGGCAGTGAGAAAATTGGAACATTAGAGAACGTAAGTGAAGAAGGAATCGTTTTCAAAGAGGAGACAAAGAAATCAAAAGGCAAAAAAGTTGTACTTCTTGAAAGTTTATCTATTGCTTTTGAGAATATTAAACAAGCCAAAGTACAAATATCGTTTAAATAGTGAATGATGAGTTGTAAGTTATAAGGTATGAGTTGTAAGTTTTTGAAGTCATAAATTTAATTTATTTTAAGGATTAAATTATGGAAAGAAAACTAAGGACGAATGATCAAAAGCTAAGAACAAAAATTCTTTCATTTAAAATTATGAAAAGATGAATAGTGCAGAATTAATTTCGTCGTTTG
>JACMRQ010000172.1 GCA_014376355.1 Arcicella sp.
GCGGAATTGCTTGCTCTTGAATAGGCGTAGGTGCTTGATAACCAGCTTCTTCGATGGCACTTAGTAGTTGTCGATTGAGATCAAAATCCTCGAAAGTCATAATTTTTATTCGCTTAATTTAAGTGCAAAGGTACGCAAAAAAACCTCAGCCTTCCGCTTATATTTGGTATATAGGCAAAAGGCTAAGGTTTGAATTTATAGATAGAAGGCTATTTTTTTGACTTAATAATAACCCTGTAAATCAATTAACGGGCAAGTTTTTCAATAAAAAGTCTCTAATATTTCCACCCATAATTTTCTGAATATCGGTAGTATTAAATCCTTCTTTTTTTAAAGCATCCATAATTAATGGCAATCCAGTAACGGCAAAATGCGTTTTCACTGCTCCATCAAAATCTGAGCCTAAACCTACTTTATCTACCCCAATTTTATCAGCAACGTATCTTATTGATTTGGCAGTTGCCCCAGCATCAGTACCGCAAACGGCAGTTTCCCAAAGACCAATACCCACTAAACCATTTCGTTTCCCTATTTCGATAAGATGTTTATCCGATAAATTTCGCTGATTATCGCAAACACCTTTTATACCCGTGTGAGAGACAATTAAAGGACGATTTGTTAAGGCTAAAATATCGTCAATTGTATTTATAGACGAATGTGCTAAATCAATAATGATGTGCAAACTATCCATTTTACTAATTAATTGCTTGCCATAGGGAGTCAAACCCTTTTTATTCATTCCATGAGCCGAACCTGCCCATTCATTATCAAAAAAATGCGTAATTCCGATGTAACGAATACCAGCCTTATAAAATTCATCCAAATTTTTTAAGTCTTTTTCTAAACAATGAGCCCCTTCAACGCCCAACATTCCTGCCGTTAACTGATGATTTTTTTCACGGTCGTTGATAAATTTATGAAGTTCCGTTTGACTCGTGATTACCCGAAAAGCACCTGCCGATTTATCCGCAAATTTATGCAATTGTTCCGCCTGCCACAAAGCTCTTTTCTTAATACTAAACCAGTTGGCAGGTGATTGTAATTGTGCAAAGTTCAACAAGGCAACATTATCAGTTTTATCATCATTTCTCTCAATATTCATGTTCCTCGGTGTTTTACTAACGATGGTAAAAACCTGAAAAGCCATATTTGCTTCCTGCATTCGAGGTAAATCTACGTGACCATACGGATGCTTTTTAAAAAAATCTCTATTCCAAAGTAGTGCATCGCAATGCAAATCTGCAATAAACGGAATAGAATCATAAGAAATATTTTTGGGTAAATTATCAGTTTTTAGTGTAACTGCGTTGGAAGATTGATCAATGTAACTGGGCATAAAACCAAAAAAAGCAATGGCAATAATAACTACTAAAATTAGTAGCGTTCTGACGAGTTTTTTCATGATATAAATTAGTTTTGGCTATTAAAAAATATACGCTAATTAATGATAACTTCTTCTTGATGGGCAGGAATGTACACATCTGAATATCCTTCGTGTAGTAATTTTTCTCTAAATATTTTCTGTACTTCATAATCTCCATGAACCAAAAAAACTTGCTTTACTTTTGATTTATCTTGGCACGATAAAAATTGAATTATTTCTTGGTAATCAGCATGAGCCGAGAACGAATCCATGACGAATACTTGGGCATTTACCTTAAATTCCTTACCAAAAATATTCACCTTTTTATTACCCGCTTTTAATTGTCCTCCTAAACTGTTGGTCGTAGTATAACCCACTAAAAGCACCGCACAATTTGGGTCTTCCACATGATTGGCAATGTGGTGTTTTATTCGTCCTGCTTCTGCCATTCCAGAGGCTGAAATAATGATGCAAGGTTCTTGAAGCTCGTTTAATTTCTTTGAATCCTCCGTTGCTGAAATATAATATAAATTCGGGAAACCAAAAGCATCATTATCTCCATGTTTTAAATATTCCAAAACTTCGGGATTAAAACATTCGGGATGTTTTTTCATGATTTGTGTAGCATTTACCGATAACGGAGAATCTACAAAAACCTTAATTAAAGGCAATTTTCCTTCAGTTTGCAATTGGTCAAGGGCGTAAACCAATTCCTGCGTGCGGTCAATTGAAAAGGCTGGAATTAGGAGTTTCCCTTTTTTTTCTACACATATTTTTTGAACAATATCCAATAAATGAGCCTTTACGTCAAGTTCTGTTTCATGTAATTTTGAGCCATAAGTCGATTCACAAATGATATAATCAGCTTGTGCAAAGCCTTCAGGGGATTTCAATATTTTATCATTCGGACGACCAATATCTCCCGAAAAAAACAATTTAATTTCCTTATCATTTTCTTTAATTGTCAATGAAATAGCGGCAGAACCTAAAATATGTCCAGTATCGGTAAAATAAATACTCGCTTCATCATTTAACCAAAATGTTTCTCGAAAATTAACAACTTCCATCATGCTCAACGTTTTTTCAACATCATCTTGAGAATATAAACTTTCTAAGATAGATTCTCCTCTTTTGAAACGTCTTTTATTAATCCTTTCCAAATCACTTTCTTGAATTCTGGCAGAATCTCCCAACAGAATTGAACACAAATCTTTCGTGGCGGAAGTACAAAATATCTTACCAGAATACCCTTTTCCAACCAATCGTGGCAGTAATCCTGTATGGTCAATGTGAGCGTGTGAGAGAACTACGTAATCAATTTCTGCGGGGTTGAAGGCGAAATTTTGATTGAGGTCTTGCGTATTTATTCCTTGAAATAAACCACAATCCAGCAATATTTTTGTACCTTTTTCAGTGATTATCAAATGTTTAGAGCCAGTAACTTGTTGAGCAGCTCCATGGAATTGTATTTTCATGTTTTTATTTTAAAAAACTGTTATCCCGCAAGATAACAATTTTTTAAAAAGATTATACAAAATTGTTATGCACGCATACTATTTTGTATATTTGGAATCATATTTTATTTCACAGATATTAGTAGTTGGTTTTAGTTATATATACTAATCCAACAAATAAAACTTCATCCACAAAACAATTATGAATACGATGACATTGGAAGGTTTAAACCTTGATTTAACCGAAGAACATTTGGCAGTTCAACAGGCTGCTCGTGATTTTGCTCAGACAGAACTACTGCCTGGCGTAATTGAACGAGACGATAATGAATTTTTTCCAGAAGAATTAGTCCGCAAAATGGGCGAATTAGGCTTTTTGGGAATGATGGTTTCACCAGAATATGGAGGCGGAGGTATGGATACCGTTTCGTATGTATTGGCGATGGAAGAACTTTCAAAAGTGGATGCCTCCGCTTCGGTTATTGTATCTGTAAATAATTCGTTGGTTTGTTACGGCTTAGAACATTATGGTTCTGAGGAGCAAAAACAGAAATACCTTATGCCTTTGGCGACTGGACAAATGGTGGGGGCTTTTGCTTTATCAGAACCAGAAGCTGGGTCGGATGCGACTTCTCAACAAACTACCGCTGAGGATATGGGCGATTATTATTTATTAAATGGAACAAAAAACTGGATTACTAACGGTGGACGTGCGGGGGTTTATTTAGTAATTGCCCAAACTCATCCTAAATTGGGACACAAAGGTATCAATTGCTTAATTGTTGAAAAAGGAATGGCAGGCTTTCAGATTGGAAAAAAAGAACGAAAATTAGGAATTCGAGGTTCAGACACTCATTCATTAATGTTCACTGATGTGAAAATACCAAAAGAAAATAGAATTGGAGCAGATGGTTTTGGGTTTAAATTTGCGATGTCCACCCTCAATGGTGGAAGAATTGGAATTGCTGCCCAAGCTTTAGGCATTGCTTCGGGAGCATACGAGTTGGCGGTAAAATATTCAAAAGAAAGAAAATCTTTTGGTAAACCTATTTGCGAACATCAGGCAATTCAATTTAAACTCTCGGACATGGCGACTTCAATTGAAGCCGCTCGTTTATTGTGCTTTAAGGCAGCTTTGGATAAAGATAATCATCGTGATTACGTAAAATCAGCGGCAATGGCAAAATTGTTTTGCTCACAAGTAGCGATGGATACCACCATTGAGGCAGTGCAAGTGCATGGGGGATATGGTTTTGTGAAAGAATTCCACGTAGAAAGATTAATGCGTGATGCCAAAATTACACAGATTTATGAAGGAACTTCCGAAATTCAGAAAATGGTGATTGCGAGGGAGATTTTGAAGTAATTGAAGTCGTCTTTATAGACATAAATGACGGAAAAGATGCACTAAATATTACATGAATTATAACATTTTAATTCTCGGTCAAAAAGAGATTCAAGTTTATCGCTTGAACCTCTTTTTTTTGAAATTATCTACACACTTTTTTATAATCGAATCATTTTGTAATCTACTATTCCTTCATTCCTTTTTTTTTATTCCTCTTATTTTCAAGAATCTTTTAAAACTCCAAATATAATTTTTCAAAAATACATGGTTTGCAAACCCCCATTCTTAGGATATTACAATAAATAATCTTCTAAAATACGCCTATCTATAAAAGATAGTATTTAATTCTTTTTTTAATTATATTTTGGAATTTTACATAGATTTATTAGTTTTGTCCTAAATTAATCATGGTACAACTAAAAATAATTAAAAAAAGCCGCAAAGATGGAAGATTATAATAAGATAATTGAGTCGCTCGGTGTGAAATTCATAAAGTCACGCAACATTAGAATATTACAACCAATTCGTATAAAAAATTTCTATGATGTTGAGAATACACTCTTGATATTGTACAAAGGAGAGGTTTCATTCGGAGAAGAAGCGATTCATGCGGAGGTGGGCGATATGCTCTTTATTCCAGGCGGTAAAATGCTTTCTGTTACTTACGGAAATGCCGACAGACCAAAAGCAATTTCAAACGAAGAGTTTATGACTCATCGTGAACTATACTTTGAACCAAACGTCGAACCTTCAAGAATTGGTCATATCGAAAATTCATTCGGTATGGTAGCTTTTGAAGCCAAAGTTTTCGATTCTGTAAATTTCTTCACTTCTCTTGACATTCCTCCTTTTTTGATTAAAAAAGATGATAAGTTAGCTTTTATGTTAGCGGAGATTTTGAAGGAAGATATGACCGACGATTTAGGAAAAGGACGTATTATTAAGATTAAAACCGAAGAAATTGTAATTGAAATTATTCGGTATATCATCAGAAATCGTTTGTTTGTTGAGCAGTTAGCAACCAACAGCACGTATTTTAAAGACCCACGTCTAATTGATATATTTGCGTATATCAAAGATAATATCGGTGGAGATTTATCAAATAAAGTATTGGCAAATGTAGCCAACGTTTCGGAAGATTATGTAGGACAGTATTTCAAAATGCTGACAGGAATCAATCCACAAGACTACATTGAATATCAACGTATGGAAGCAGCCGTTGGATTATTGAGAACTTCCAAGAAGTCAATTCGTGCCATTGGCGCCGATGTAGGTTATAAAGATACCGCTTATTTCTGCCGTCGTTTCAAAATGATGTTCGGAATTCCAGCAGGAAAAATGCGGAGGAGAGAATCATTGATGAATTTATAAGATTTTCGATAATAAAAAGCCTGGTTCTTCAATGAATCAGGCTTTTTTGGTTTAATTTTGGATAAAAAAAATAGGGTCTAACCATCGTCTGACCTGTAATAATTAACCAACTCTCTTTTTTGAAAACAGTAATCATAAAATACAACGCAGGAAACGTACAGTCTGTCATGTACGCTTTGGATAGAATTGGCGTAAATTATCTTTGGACTGACGATGAAGCCGAAATTCGTTCAGCTGAC
>JACMRQ010000173.1 GCA_014376355.1 Arcicella sp.
CCATTTATCGGAATTTGGATACTTAAAACCAACGTTTTCAAAACGAAAACCCTCTTGAATAATTTTAGGAAATGTCCTTGGATTGGCAGGAGAGGTTATTTTTGGAATAATTCTATAAAATTCAAATAAATCATTTAGGTATAATGCTCCTTGAGAAATACTATTGAATCTTCCTAAAATTCCTTCCAATAAAGACCGTAATTGTCTGAACGAACCCGCTAAAAAAGTGAGGCTACCGACTGTTACTACACCATTAACCGTCTGAACAATAATGATACCGTAAGCTGCAAAATATCCTAATGTTCCTACTGCCAACAATAAACTTCCCCAAACGGCTCTTTCGATGGACAATTTACGATTTTCGTTAAAATAAAGGATGGATAAATTCTTAAAACGCTCAATTAGAAAGTTGGATAACCCAAACAATTTTACTTCTTTGGCGGTATCATCACTTGCCCCAATGAAACGATAATAATCCAATTCACGCCTTTGGGGAGTCCAACCAAATTGGAGCGAATAACTTTTAGCATTGAAATGTAATTCGCCTAAAAAAGAAGGAATTACCGCCACCAAAAGTAACAAAATTAACCAAGGATTGAAGGCAATCAGCCCAATCAAAAGTAAGCCCATTGTAATAAAATCCTGTCCTTGTGCGAGTGTCTGGGAGAGCAAAATGGTGCGTCCAGCAGTTTGCTGTCTGGCACGTTCAAGTTTGTCATAAAAAGTAGAATCTTCAAATTGAGCTAAATCCAAAGAGGCAGCGTGTTCCATTAATTGCATAGAAGTTCTATTGCCGAATAAATCTCCTAATAAACTATCAGTCAAGCTAATACCTCTCGAAAGCAAATCACCTAAGATAGCTAAAACGAATTCTATTCCAATTAAAAAGAAGAGTTGTTGTAAGATATGTGTATGATGATTGACTTGGAAAATGACTTCGTCAATGATTAATTTTGCAACATACAAAGCCAAAACAGGCATTCCAGCACGAATTAAACGGAGGAAAATGTTGCTAATCGTGAGGGAAGGTGAAGTCTGATAAACCTCCTTCAAAAAGGCGGGAAGGTTTTTCAAAGCCTTAAATCGTTCACGGATATTGGGTTTATTATCAGTAGAATCTTTAGGAGAATTTCGAGCCATGTTGTTGTTTTAGGGTATAGAATAATAACGGAGAGATGGTGGATTGGGTTCAGTGTACTCAAAATCCACAAAAAAAAGGCGAACATCTCTGCTCGCCTTTTTCCTACTCATTTATTTTACTTCGCTTGCTCCTTCAATTTAGCGATTTCCTTTTCAGCCGCTTGAATTTTTGCTTCAACATCCTCACGGAATTTATCGGCATTTTTAGATTTCGCAAAGAATTCTAAGTTGTTTCTATAAGTAGCAACATCGTTTTCAAGATTTTGAATTTTACGACGTGCATCGCTGTTTCCACCGCCAGCATTGTTTGAACTATAATCTCCTCTATTTGAGTTATAATCTCTGTTTCCGCCTCTATCATTACCACGGTCATTACGCTCAAAACGCTCAGTACGTCCGCCAGCACTTCTTTCTGGACGGTCGCCTCTTGGGGAACGTGGACTGTCAGTCATCGTTAATTGCTCTTTCTCCTTGCTCGAAAGTTTGCCCATTGCACTCACATACTTGTTGATGGCGTTGATATAACGCTTACCAATTGTCTGCATATCTTTCTTTGGAACAAATCCAATTGCCGACCATTCTGCTTTAAATTCTGCTAAACGAGCGGTATTTGCTCCTTCAACAGCTTCCGCTTCAATGGTATCACACAACGCAGTCTTCTTTTCTAAATTCGCTTCAAAATCTTTTTCAACATGTTGATTCTTAGCACGTTTAGCATTAAAGAAAGCATCGCAAGCCGTTTTAAATTTCTCGTAAATTGAATCTTTGTCTTTTTCAGGCACATGACCAATATCACGAAACTCT
This sequence comes from Arcicella sp., assembly GCA_014376355.1. GTDB lineage: Bacteria > Bacteroidota > Bacteroidia > Cytophagales > Spirosomataceae > Arcicella. The sequence goes on from JACMRQ010000173.1 coordinate 1,945, forward strand.
TTTTGTAAACGAATAACTGTATTAGAAGCTTCCTGTGATTCATCTTCATTTGCCAAAAGAGCTTCTACTTCTGCAATAATAGCTGTTTTTGCAACTAAATTTTCATCCCGTTTTGATTCTAAAACCTTAAAGAATTCAGTTTTATTACGGAAAAAAGTTTTAATATCAGCCCAGAACTTATCACTCAAATCTTTACCTTTTTCTTTTGGCATGAAACCTTTGATAGCGTTCCATTGGTCTTGAAGAGCCAAAAGTGTTTTTGTACGGTCGTTCCATTCAGTAATTGTGGTCGAATTGAACGTTGCAAAAGGCTCAATTAATTCAGCAATTGCCAATTTTAGGGCATAAACTTGTTCAGCTTCAGCTTTTGAGGCTTCTCCTTGCTCACGGCGTTTGCCATAAATCAAGTCTAAGGCATCTTTCACTCGTTGCCAAATTAGTTCGTTTTCTTCTTTAGGAGCTGGTCCAACGTGCTTATATTCTTCAAAAGCTGCAACGGCTTCATCCAACATTTTTCCCGTAACTGATTCCGTTTTAGAAGCTTCCGAAATTTTTTCAATCTTGGTGCAAAGCTCAATTTTTTGTTGAAGATTACGCTTACGGTCGAGTTCTAATAACTCAAAATAAATACTTCTGTTACTATAAAATCTATCAACTAAGGCATGGAAAGTTTGCCATAACGTATTGTTGTGAGGAGAATTAACATTCCCTGCGGCTTTCCATTCGTCCTGAATTTTCTTGAAATCATTAAAGCCCGTTTTGATATGGGCAGGATCTGAACTGTCTTCGCCTTCTACGAGCGTACGTAGACGATTAATTAATTCAGTTTTTTGATTGAAGTTTTTGTCTTTATCCTTCTCAATACCTTGAAAATACTTTGAACGTTCTTCTTTTAAACCTTTAAAAAGTTTATCAAATTGTTCAGTATCTGAGTCGAATTTAAAATCAAAACCTTCTTCTGAATCTTCATTTGCCTCCTTAAACTTAGCTAGAGCCTCTGCTTTTTCAGTAAATTTGATTTGCTCAAACAATGGACGTACTTCTTTTAAGGTATCTTCTGAACGTCTAAAAGCTCCTACTGATGGATTTTCTTTTACCTCAGCCATTGCTTTTTCTAAAGTAGCAACAAAATCATTTTTGCTATAATTAGAATAATTAACTGCTTGAACAACTTCAGCAACCTCTATTTCGGCAGTCGGAATTGTTTCTTCAATTGCTGATGATGCAATAACTTCTACCACTGGCTCAGGAATTACCTCTTCCACTGTTTCGGTTATTTCTGCAACAGGCTCAAGAACAACAGTTTCTGCAACTGGTTTAGCAATAACTTCTGCTGGAGCTTCTGCAACTGGTTCAGAGGCTTCAACTGCCTCGCTTAGGGTTGATTGTGCTTGCTCGGCAGAATCAGTTGTTTCGATAGCTTGTGCTTCGATTTCTTCTTTAATTTCTTTTGCTTCTTCGTTAATCATGCGTGCTTTTCGATTTTGAGGGTATTTATTTCTGAATCCCACAAAATCGTTAATATGAGATAAACATTTTAATCGGGTTTAACCCGCTGACATACAGTTAATTATTTGTGGTATTATTACTTTAGTACAAAAATATGTAAAATACTGAGAGATACATATAAAAATTACTACAAATTAAAATTTTTCAGCTTTTTCCTGATACTTTCAATTCCTTAGGATAATAATTATTTATTCGATTAGGAAGAATTTTTGCCCAACCTAACCCAAAATTTTCAAAAGTCATTAGCGACCAACCTTTTTGTGCTTGATTGAGGGTAAAATCTTCTCTGCGTAAATATTTCAAGGCTTCTTCTTCCGTAAGTTCCACTCGATTTATATGCTCGGTAAGGTATAAACTCAAGGCTAATTGATGGTCTGGAATTAAATCTTTTCCTGCAATTTTTCCCATCTTCACGCCTGCTTTACGTATGTGCAGATAAGATTCTAAGACTTTTATTAAGTATTCATGTTCAGAATTTATTAAGAAAAATTCATCTTTAACATCATACCAATTATAATTGTCAATCTCTTTTATCCAAGTTCTGAAAACTTCTCGTTGTGTTCGGCGACTATTATTTTTGATGGGTCTTCCAGAACGGACAAAAGTTTCTTTTTCTGAATTATTCTTTCTTAAGGCTGAGATAAAGAAGCCTTCTCCTTTCTCGTTATGATAAAATCTAAATGGAAGTTGTGATAAAATCGTATTACCACCGTTCCCTTCTAATTTCAAATCAGTATTAGCCAAAATAGGAGAGTTCACCATAGCCTTAGTTGCTCCAAATTTTTCACAAACCCAGTCCATAACTCCCTCATTTTCAGCAGGCGAGTAAGAAGATGTTGAATAAATCAAGATACCACCATCCTTTAAACATGCCCAAGCATCGCCAATAATACGTTTTTGGCGTTGAGCGAAAAGTTCTACATTTTCCATTGACCAATCTTTAACCGCTTCGGGGTTTTTACGAAATAATCCCGAACCTGAATTGGGTGGATCAACTAAGATCACATCAAAAAAACCAGTTAATTTCCCAAAATCTTTAGGGTCATTACTGGTAACTACGGTGTTCATCGTTCCTAACTTAGTCATATTATCCGCTAAAATATCCGACCGTGTGCTGATGACTTCGTTACTTACTAAAATTGATTCGGGTGTTATGAGACTGGCAATATGTGTATTTTTGCCACTCGGAGAAGCACATAAATCCAAGATTCGTAAGTCTTTGGATAAATCTATGGTATTTCTAAGAACGTGCTCCAAAGACATTGAGTGTGCCTCTTGTATTGTGTATATTCCTGCATGAAAAAGTGGGTCTACATTGAAATTAGGGAGATTGTTCACAAATCTCCCATTTTCGCACCATGGAATAATTCCTGTTTCAGCTTCCCACTTTTGCGTAAATTTAAAAGGATTTAATCGAATAGACGTAGGATTTTCGTCTTGCTCGTGGGCTTGAATAAAGGCTGCTTCGTTGAAACCTTTTATATTTTTGATTGAATCAATTAATGCTTGAGGGATTTTCATTAGCCAAATTTACGGATAATTTAGCTAATGAAAATCCTTTTGTACTACTTAATATTTCCCCCAGGATTCAATTTACTTGGCACAGTTGCGGGTACAGTTTTATCAAAATTATCATCCGACAAGGTATTAATAAAGGCAATAAGAGCTGCTTGATTATTCTGAATTCTAACATTTCTGATTTTTGCATCCACTTGTCTGATGTTTACATTGGGGTTTTGAGAATTTCCTCCTGCAATGTTTCCGTAGAATCTCAAAATATCATCTAAAGTACTAAAAACGCCACTGTGCATGTATGGAGCTGTTGCTTTTAGGTTTCTTAAACTTGCCGTTCTGAAACCATAGGTACCATTTGCCCCTGCATCAGACTGTGCTAATTTAGCGTTATCAGGTACAGAAAGAACATGCAATTGATAATCCGAAAACATACTTCCCCTATGACATCCCGCACATCCCACGGTCTGAAAAGCGTTCATACCTTGAATTTCCAGTGCATTCATAGCCGTTTTTTCACCTCTTTTGTAACGGTCGAAAGGGGAATTATTAGCAGTCAAAGTTCGTTCAAAAGTGGCAATTGCAATACTCATATTACTGGCAGTAATTGCCTGAGTTCCACCAAACGCATTTTTGAAAAGTAACTGATATTCAGGAATATTTTTTAATCTTGCCACTACACTATCTAAAGCGTTTATTTCAGTAAACTTGGCTCCTCGCATTTCCTCCAATGTTTTGATAGGTTCAACGGATTGATTTTCAAGGCTTTTTACTCTTGAATCCCAAAACATAGGAGCATTTAAGGGATCATAATTTCCATTAACATCCATACCATTAAAGGCAGTATTTAGGATTGTTTGAGAATTTCTTTTTACGAAAACCCCCGTTCTCGGATTTAAGAAATGCCTATTGGCTCCCAAACCCACACCGCCTAAGCCAATTGATAAATCTAAATTATCCGCATAACCATTAGCAGGATGATGGCAAGTAGCACAAGCAACATCCTTATTGCCTGATAAAATTGGATCCCAGAACAGCATTTTCCCTAAAGCAATGGTTTGCGGATTTGCCGTTGAGACTTCAACTTTTAAAGCTAATGGAATTGATTCTTCGGTTGCAGTACTTATTTCGGGGTCATTGTTCTTACAAGAAAAAATAAAACATGAGGAGGAGATAAGGCATAATAACGCCAAAAATAAACTTTTGTGGTTCTTCATAATGGATAAAATTAGTTTTAAATGAGAAAATGATTTCACGTAAAATTTTATCGATATGATTAATGCAGTTAAATTGTGGAGGATTCACAAAACAAACGTGATTATATTCAAAAACTTATTCATTAAATGCTAATTTTTAAAAAAACTTGCAAATTCCGTGCATTTTCTTATTTAAAATTATTTTACCCCTTTCAAAACTCTCGGAATCGTAATCATTTCTGTTTGTCTACCATCAATGTATCGAAAGCCTTTTTCGTCGAAAAAACCGTCTTCTTCCAACATAATTCTGATGTTTTTTTTCCACTCTGCAATCTCAACGGCAGCGTTTAATTCAATGGAGAAAGCAGTGTTTGGATTGAGCGGATAGTCGCCACTACCAATGGTTTTGCCTTGATTATCCCACATTCCTATGGTGGGTCCCGCAGCATGTCCGTGATTACCAATGGGGTGCGTATAAATCGTTCCATTCAAGCCTTCTCGTTTGGATTGAGCGAGCGCTTTTGCTAAAATTTCATTACCCGACATTCCTATTTTAAAATTATCTGTCAAACAATTTTGTACTTGATTGCCTTGTTTGAAGGCGTTTTTAAGAAAATCTGGAGTATCACTTTCGCCCGCTCGCAATACATAAGCATGCTGTTGTTGGTCGGAGTTGAGGCGTAAATAAGTTATCCCAAAATCGCAATGCAACAAGTCGCCTTGTTTGATAATTTGCTTGGCTGGACGTTTGGTAAAGGTTCGTAAATGGTCAAAATTATCGGGGTCAGCTCGTTGAATATCGACCGTTGGGTGAAACCAAGTTTCCAAACCTAAATCCGTTACTCGCTGACGCATCCACCATACAACATCCTCTGTAGAGGTTACACCTGGCTGAATAACTTTATCAGAAAATGCTTCTTGGATGATTTCATGCGATATTCTACAAATTTGTTGGTATATCGTCATCTCCCTTTCCGTTCGAGTTTCCAACCAATTTACCGCTAAATTGGAGGCTGAAATTACTTTATTTTGAAATTCAGCAGGTAATCTATCCATAAACTCTTTGTGTTCAGTATAAGTCAGACCGTCGGCATGGGCATAATATTTCGAGAAATTCAACCCAATTTTCTTTGGATTTTTCTCTTGAATCGTTTTCATCAAAGCATCCCATTGGTCGGGATTAGTCTTTAAATCCCACTCGCCTTTCAGCAAATTGCCAACATCATACCGAGCAATTGCCAAACGTTCAACGCCCTTTGTTCCACCACTATCAGAGAATACCATAATTGTTCTACGCCTTGCCGAAAGCCACACAGCAGGCAACATCGTTTTCATCACGGGATCTTCGTTGTATTCTCTGGAAATCAAAATCCACATATCAATGCCTTCTTTTCGCATCAATTTGGGCAAAAGATTAGTCATTTTATCTTCCAATAATTCATCAATAAGCTCAGCCCGCTCACGTTCTGGAAGGATTTTGGGTTGAGCAATTGTAGTAAATGTTATAAAGAAAATTAGGATTGAAAGTAAGTTTTTCATGGGGTTTAAATGTTTAATTCTGTTTGATATTCATTTTGTGATTTTTGCAAATTTTGTTTGTTAATTTCTGTCGTAGGGACGAATAGCATTCGTCCGCACCCCTCCAATGACAGCGTGGACGAATGCTATGCGTCCATCGCCATTCCACAAAACTGTTTAAAAACTATTAATTTTGTTACATTGTTATCTTAAAAAAAAGACAGCAAGCGAAAGCCTACTGTCCCTTTTCAAAAGCAATTGAAAACTCCTAAACTAAAGTTCTATCACCACGATTAGCATTTTATCTGCCTAATTATATCAATAAATGTTTTTAAATAATCGCCATTGATATAAATAAAACCGCAAAAGTTTCAAATTAAAAAATTATTTTCCATCGCCAATGGGTGAATAATCCTTAAAGGTTTTCATTGGGGTTGCTTCTACTTTTCTGCGATAATCTGCCCAATTAACAGCAAAAAATTTGTTAATTTTTTCGATAGAATCTTTCGTTAAAACTTCTAATTGTTCCACCAGTGTTACATCATCTTTGGTTGGAGCAATTTGCTTCGAACTAATGTATCTCATGGCTTCCCCAATCTTGCCTTGCGGAGTCACTTGATATGGTCTGCCATAGCCTTGTTTTTCCATTTTTTTACCAGTAATAATTTCCCTTTTAATCTTTATTGAATCCTGAATTGCTTTACTTGCCTTCGCCAAATCTTCAAATTCTTTACCTTCTTTTTCTTTGGCTTGGTTCTGAATTGTTTTTGCAATTTCTTCGGCTTCCGTCAATTGGTCAGTAGCTTCGGTAAGTTGATTAATCGACTTTTCCATACGACTATACAGGGCTTTTTGGGCTACTTTCGTCTCTTTGGAAATAAATACTCGAGGGTCATCTTTTACCTCCACGATTGTTGAATCTTTGGCATCGCCAGACACAAAAACAATTTTATACTTTCCCGCAAAAACATCAATTCCATTCGCATCGGGTGCATTCTTTTTTGGTTTAGGAACCCCAGGATTACGAATTCCTTTTTCGGTCATATTCCACATAATAGACTGATATCCAACTGAATCTGGTTTGTGTTGAAGCGTTCTGATAAGTTTATTTTCGGAATTATAGATTTTCACATAAACGGTATCATATTTCATTGTCACCTTTTTTGTAGTATCTTTTTTAACTTCAGCAATCTTTGTATCCGCTTTAGTTTTAGCATCAATTTTATCCGTTGAAGGTTTTGAAATGGTATCTTTTTTCGGAGGATTATAGAAGTAATTTAACTTAAAACCTTTCTTCCTATTCTCTCCAGAATAGTTGGCATCACCTGCAAAACTTGCTCCCGCCGCATCTCTGTAATTTGCCATATAACCCGTTGCTTGGTTGAAAGCGGCAATTTTTTGGTTTAACATTTTACCATTATTTGAAGCAATTTGTCTGAGCGGACGAATATCATCTAAAATATAAATTGCTCTTCCGAAAGTGGCAATCACCAAATCTGCTTCTCGTTCTTGAATGGCTAAATCCATGGTAGAAACGGGAGGAAATCCTGCTTTCCATTGGGTGAAATTTGCCCCTTCGTCCACACTAACCCAAAGCCCTTGTTCCGTACCAACGAACATCAATTTTGGTTCAACAATATCCTGCTGAATAGTTAAAGCATAACCCGTTACCTTTTTATCATCCACCAAACGAGTCCATGTTTGTCCTAAATCTTTGGTTCTGAAGATATAAGCACTCATATCTCCCTGACGGTAATTATTGGCAACTACAAAAGCTTCTGAACCATTGAAAGTAGAAGCCCGAATTTGAGGAATCCAAGATTCTTTGGGTAAACCTGTAATTTTTGGCGTAACGTTCGCCCAAGTTTTACCACCGTCTTGCGTTACTTGCACGTTACCATCATCCGTTCCTACCCAAATTACACCTTGTTTTGCAGGAGAAGGAGCAATGCACAAAATAGTATTATGATTTTCCGCAGAAGTTAAATCAATCGTTATTCCTCCACTTTCGTCGGAAGCCTTTTGTTGAGTTTTATTATCAGTTGTCAAATCGCCAGAAATAGTTTCCCAATTCATGCCTTTATCCATTGATTTATGCAAAAATTGTGAGCCATAATAAATTGTCTTTTTGTTGATTGGGTCAAGTGCAATTCCTGCATTCCAATTGAAACGCAAACGAGTTTTAAGGTCGGGGGCGGTTGGTTTAATCGTTATATCGGCTCCTGTCTCAGTATCATACCTTGCCAAACTTCCGCCCTGCGACATCGCATAACCGTACCTCGCATTCTCATTATCAGGGATTACATCAAAACCATCGCCTCCCAAAACGGTTTGCCAATGCCAACTTCTAATCTCGCCATTTTGCCAAGTATAGGCAGGTCCACGCCAAGAACCATTGTCTTGTAAACCACCGTAAACGTTATAAGGCATTTCATTATCCACATTAACATGATAAAATTGACCTAATGGAAGTGTTTCGGCATACGACCATTTTTTGCCTCTATCTCTGGAAATTGCCACGCCACCATCGTTCCCATTAATAATAAAGGTCGGGTCTTCGGGATGAATCCAAAAGGCATGATGGTCGGGGTGAACGCCTTCGTAAGGAACAATTACTTTAAAAGATTTACCGCCATCCTCACTCATCGAAATCATTTGAAAAATACCATAAACACGATTTTCATTTTTAGGGTCAACGGCAATATCCCAAAAGTAAAAAGGGCGGTTTCCTTTGATGGTTTCGGCATCGTCATCATTGATTTTTTCCCACTTAAAACCACCATTATCTGAACGATAAAGGGCATTTTTTGCGGATTCAATCAAGGCATAAACCCTATTAGGTTCAGATTTGGAAACGGCAACGCCAATTCTACCTAAATCTCCTTCTGGAATACCATTGAGCTTATTTGTGAGTTTTGTCCAGTTCTTTCCACCGTCAATAGTAACATAAAATCCAGAACCTTTTCCTCCAGATTTAAAGTCATAGGTTGTGCGGTGATGATCCCACATTCCTACAAATAATTTGTTTGGATTTGTGGGATCCATGACCATATCACCAACGCCCGAATGTTCATTAGTAAAGAGGATTTTCTCCCAAGTTTGTCCGCCATCAATAGTCTTAAAAACACCTCTTTCGGGGTGATCGGCAAAAGGGTTTCCAATTACGCCCACATATACAACATTGGGATTTGAAGGATCAATAATTACACGATGAATATTTTTGGTTTTCTCCAAACCCATTGATTTCCAAGTTTTTCCACCGTCCATAGATTTGAAAATACCTGCCCCTAAATTGACAGAATTTCGAGGATTTCCTTCTCCTGTTCCAACCCAAACGACTGATGGATTGGATTGTTGAATGGCAATTGCCCCAATATTAATGATTGGATTTTCGTCAAAAATAGAAGTCCAAGTGGTGCCTCCATTTTCAGTTTTCCAAACGCCTCCCGAAGCCGCTCCTGCATAAATAATGTCAGGATTAGCCACAACGGCATCAATAGCTGTAATTCTTCCCGACATAGCCGCTGGACCAATGGCACGAGCTTTCATATTTTTGAATAAATCAATTTTGAAATTTTGGGCGTTTGTTTGAAAGAAAGGAGATAAAATAGCGATACAAATCAGTAGCGTTTTAGGAAAAAGTGATCTCATGTATTTTTAGTTTATGATAAATATCCAATTTCGAGAAAAATTAGGGGAATGTCAAGAAATAGCATAATGAAATTAAAGGTGGCATTCAAATCTCAAGAAAATTCCTGAAACCTAAATGCCACTTTATCCTAAATTAATCCGATGTTAATTTACATACATCGAATAACTTTTCCAGTATCGTTTTTGATAATCAGGTATTTCCCGATAATAGTTTTCCCGTCCTCTGATTTTATCGTTAATGAAAGGTCGTTTATAGATAAATTCCCTTCATATAAAACAATTTGAGGTTCGGGTGTATTTGCATTAACTGGGGTATTGCCTGTAAATTGCGTGTAAGTCCCTTTTTCTAAAAATAGATTATTACTTAACATTACTCTTTTGCTAATTGTGCCAGAAGCACAATTGAAGTCAAGGGTAACTTGCGTGTCAGTTGCTAATACAGAAATACCTTGCCCTCCCCACCTACCTATAAACAGAGTATCTGGACCTAAAGTATTATCTTTTGTACATGATACTAACAAGATAATAATTGATGCTAATAATAAATTTATATTTCTCATAATAGTATGATTTTAACTAATGACGTATTTATATTAAATTTGGTTGTAACACTTTGTTTTTTTAGCAACACTCGTAGATGGGTAATTGTAAAATACGTATTGGTAACATTTAATGTAAAATTTTAATTACCATGAAATGTAAAAATAAGTTTGGTTTATTTTGAAAAAATAACAAAAAAACCTAAATTTAGTAATGATTTTTGGGGTTTTTATCAAAGATGTTAATCTTTTAGGAAAGCATTATTTGATTGAGTAATATATCAATAAATTGTCTAATCATCATTATTATTTTTTCGAACGAGCTAACTATCATAATGAAAAGAATTACTTCCATAACTCCTGTCTTATTCAAAAGATGTCTATTACTTTCAATGTTTATTTGTAATTGTTTAAGCAATAATATTCTTTTGGCACAAAACTCTTCTTTTGAATTTTTTTTAAATAACCATCCTTTCAATAATCGTCCTATCTTACCCAAAGCAGATCTTATAAAAATCCCTGTTTATGAAAGACCTGATTATCTTGCAGAATTTGAATATTTAAGAACGGTTGATCCTACACTTTTAAGAGTACCCAATGAACGTTTAGATGCCGCTTATAATGTGGTCACAAAATCAATTCTTAACCAAAAAGCAGGAGCTAAAGCGGGTGGTATTCCTGGAATTGCCAACGTAAATTGGTATGAACGTGGGCCTAATAATATTGGTGGACGTACCCGTACTATTATGTTTGACCCCAAAGATACAACAAGGGTAACTCCAAACGAAAAATACAGAAAAGTATGGGCTGGAAGTGCAGGAGGAGGTCTTTGGTATAACAATGACATAACTGATGCTTCGGGTTCTTGGCAAAAAGTTAATGATTTTTGGGATAATCTTGCCATCATGACCTTAGCCTACGACCCTTCCAATAAAAACATAATGTATGCAGGAACGGGAGAGTTTACGGTCAATTCTGATGCCATTAGTGGTGGTGGAATTTGGCGAACCATTGATGGCGGCACTACATGGGTAAGGCTTGCTTCAACCATTCCCTATGGAGGTGTTGGAGCATCCCGTGAATTCAACTGGGTAAGCAAAATTGTGGTTAATGCAAAAGGAAGCGTTTTCGCTGGAACAAATAATGGGGTGTATAAATCAACCGACAAAGGGTTAACTTGGACGAAAATTCTTGCCCCGAAGAATAATATTGGCGGGGTGGACTTAACGACAGATACAAAATTTACCAATACAGTGGCTGACATAGAAATTGGGAAAGATAATATTTTATATATTTCAATGGGATATTATAGCATTGTGTCTCGTACTGAACAAGGGCGTGTTTTTAAAGCGTCCGATACTACTGGAATAAACTACAGTGATATTACACCCAATCTTTCTACTATTCAAACCGCTGCAGCAGGAAGAATTGAACTCGCTTTAGCCCCAAGCACAAGCGGAAACTCGCAAGTAATTTATGCAGTTGGGGCAAATGGGACAGCAGGAGGAATAAAATGGTTTAAAAAATCAGTTGATGCAGGAGTTAATTGGACAAATATAACCGTGCCTACTTACGCCGATGGTACAGTATTTACTTCCGCACAAAGTTGGTATAATTTAATTTTACAAGTAAAACCAAATGACCCTAATACCCTTTTTGCCGGTGGAACTTCTTATTTTAGAACAACAAATGGGGGAACTTCTTGGACACCACTCTCAGAATATCAGCAATATATTCATCCAGATATGCACGTGATTGAGTTTAGACCGAATCTTCCTGATCAAATTGTTTGGGCAAATGATGGAGGGGTATATTTTTCGCCCAATATTAATGCAACGCCTTCAAACACATTTTTCAAAAGCCGAAATAACAATTATAACGTAACACAATTCTTTGGTGTTTCAATGAAAAATTTAGCGGAAAGAACTTATCTTTTATGCGGTGCCCAAGATAATGGCACCATGAATATGAAAACGAATGATGCTGGCCCTGCTTTTTACACAGCGGGTGGAGATGGAATGATTGGAGCAATTGATCAGGACGATGCAAATATTCAAATTGGTTCATATTATAGTGGAAATTTTTATTTGGTAGATCGCTACGGTAATCAAGGAGCCGATTTACCCCAAGCAGGAGGACCTTTCGTGGATCCTCTGGCGTATGATAGTAAAAATAATACCTTATTTTCAGCCACCAATTATCTAGATGTTTTGGATAGAGTAAAGGGAGTTGGCATTACCAATACAGGAGATTATCTGTATATCGGAACAAATTTGGCTGCCTATGTCAGTGCTTTAAAGATTGGATATAACCCTAATACTTTGTTTATCGCCACCCGATCTGGAAGGATTTATAAACTTACTAATACGGATTTAGCAACAGCAAGCCCTGTGGAAATTGATAAACTTGATGCAGGAATTCAACCTTCTGGCAACATTTCTTGTATTGAATTAGGAGCAGATGATAACGAGATTTTAGTAACGTATTCAAACTTTGGGATAAAATCAATTTGGTACACTAATGACGGTGGGGCAACATGGATAAGTAAGGATGAATCAACTCATGGTTTACCCGATATGCCCATTCGCTGGGCTTTGATGAATCCAAGCAATAGAAAGCAAGTTCTGATTGCCACTGAAGTTGGAGTTTGGTCAACGGCGGATATTACAGCCGCAAACCCCCAATGGACAGTTACAAATAATGGGCTGGCAAATGTACGTTCAGATATGATTACTTACCGTGAAGCCGATGGTATCATTGCCGTTGCAACGCATGGACGGGGTGTTTTTATTTCGGATATTTTTAAAAACGCCAACCAAATTGTAGTCAATAATCCGATTGGGCAAATCATAATGAAGAATAATGGTAATTCAATTAATATTCCTTTGCCGTTCGCACCAAAAGGAACTTTTAACTCAGGAAATACTTTTACAGCCCAGTTGTCTGATAGTAATGGTCAATTCAATTCACCAACAAATTTGGGTGTAATAACACCAACCGCTAATACTGTTTTATTAGCTGGTTCTTTACCGACAGGCACTTATCAGTTAAGAGTTGTATCAAGCTCGCCAGTGGTTTATGGTTATACCGATTTTGTAGTTCGTAAGCCTGGAAGTGGTTATTGTATAGACTTAGCTTCAAATTGTACCGAAGAAGATTTTATTTCAAATGTAAAGTTAAAAAATGCGACAACAAATTTAATTAACAGTAGCTCGTCTTGTGTTGGAACTGGCTATTCAGATTATACCTCAACCGTAGCCACTGCAAATATTGCAGCAGGTAATGCGTATGGCTTATCTTTTAGTACATCGTTAGCCAATCCTCAATTAGATGCAATAACGGTTTGGATTGATTTTAACAGAGATAGCACTTTTAGTTCAACTGAAATCGTCTTCATAGACCCAAATGCGTATGTAGATGGTGGTGGAGCAAGAACAGGAACATTCATTGTACCAACGAATACCGAAAATGGAGACACACGCATGAGAGTAAGATTAAATTATGCTGCCGTAATAACTAATCCTTGCGGAGGTTTAGGTTACGGTGAAACCGAGGATTATAAAATTACTATTTCTGGGGGAATTGTAAATCCTGGAATTAAGAGTGTAGCATCTGGAGATTGGAACAACGTGAAAACTTGGGATTGTCACTGCGTGCCTACCTCCACAGATGATGTAACTATCAAGGGAGGACATACCGTTTTTGTGAATGGTATTTATGGACAAATCAAAAAACTCATCTTTGCGGGGGGAGATTTATTCTTTGTTAATAATGGGTTTTTACAATATTAATACCGATAATTGAAATTAAAAACGACTTTCAGCGCCTTTAAAGAACGTTTTAATTTTTTGATATTAGTAGAATTTGACATTGACTCAAAACCATTTTTTGAAAAAGCCCAAACTTTAATTTACCTTTGATAAATAATTAAAACCCATTCAAATGCTTAAATCAAGATTATTTTTCGCTGTGCTTTTTTCAGTATTAATTTCAAGTTGTGGTAGTGAAGAAACACTTACACCTGAACAAGAAAGTCAAAAAATAGAAGAATATATTTCTTCAAAAAAACTAATTGTTACCGAGAAAACATCCTCTGGATTACGTTATATCTTGACAAAAGCAAATACAGCGGGTGTAAAAGTGGCAAAAGGACAAACTATTTATGTCAATTATACAGGAAGATTATTGACAGATAAACAATTTGATGCTGGCAATTTTTCCTTTGTTTTAGGATCAGGAGGAGCAATTACTGGTTTTGAAGAAGGAATAGCAAAAATGAAAATTGGAGAAAAGACAACGCTAATCTTTCCATCAGCTTTGGGGTACGGCTCAAAAGGTTCTGGTTCAAGTATTCCAGGATATTCGCCTTTAGTTTTTGATATTGAGGTTATTTCAGCGAAGTAAATTAATACATAAAATTTTGTCTGAAAGAGTCCACTATTTAATTTTTCCATTTTTATAAAATAATTACAATGACCAAAAATTTATTTTTCTATTTGTTAATACTCTTAGCCCATAGTTCACAACTCTTTGCCCAAGATCCTTGGATTGTGAAAGCCGACAAAATTGATCCAAATAATTATTATGGTGTAACCGTTGCCAATGGTATGATTGGAATTGTTTCGTCCCCCGAACCTTTAAAAGTTAAAGATGTCGTGCTGAACGGTGCTTTTGATACATACGGACGTGGACGTGTATCTAATATTTTGAAAACTTTTGAATTTGCTAATATGGATTTGGAAGTGGATACTCGCCGTTTAGGACGAGCTGATATTAGCAATTACGAGCAATCATTGGACATGAAAAATGCTATTCTGACGACTACTTTTGATTATCAAGATAAAGTTTCGGTTAAATATTCTGTCATGGCACTGCGTCATTTACCTTTTACAATGATGATTGATGTGGAGGTAAAAGCCAAGAAAGACTGTGAAATTACACCTCACAGTGTGATGTCTGCCCCCGATATATTACGTGATGTTAAAAATTCTTATGCACTCATCGACCGTCCACATGCTTTGATTCCTTTGATGACTTCAGTTGCAAAATCTCCAACTGGTAAACATACTATGGCAGCCTCAAACTCTTTTATTTTCAGCGAAGAAAGGGGGAAAGAACCACAATTAATTCATGAAGAATGGGATTATGGGATGCACCGTTTGAAATTTACTAAAAAGATGATTGCGGGTGAAACTTATTCATTTAGTATTGTAGGTTCGACTATTTCCACTGAACAAACGCCCGACCCACAAAACGAAGCGGAAAGACTCACGATTTATGCAGCTTTAGAAAAACATGATCGTTTATTGAATCGTCACAAAGAAGCATGGGCGAAATTATGGACTTCCGACATCAAAATTGAAGGCGATGCGGAGGCTCAAAGAGCAGCTCATTTTGCAATGTATCATTTATATTCTTTCTGCCGTGAAGGTCAAGCATATAGTCTTTCGCCAATGGGACTTTCTGGTTTGGGATATAATGGTCACGTGTTTTGGGATACTGAAATCTGGATGTACCCAGCCATCTTGGTTTTGCATCCAGAAATGGCAAAATCAATTTTGGAATATCGTTTCGAACGAATGGAATCTGCTCGTGCCAATGCAAAATCTCACGGATATAAAGGCGTGATGTTTCCTTGGGAATCGGACGATAAAGGACAAGAAGCTACACCAGTTTGGGCTTTGACGGGTCCTTTTCAACACCATATCACGGGCGATATTGGTTGGGCATTTTGGAAATATTATGAAGTAACAAAAGACAGAGAATGGCTCAAAACTCGTGGATATCCCTTATTAAAAGAAGTTGCTGATTTTTGGATAAGTCGTGTTGAGAAAGGAATAGATGGAAAATATCATATTATTAACGTAGTCTGTGCAGACGAATGGGCAGAAAATGTGGACGATAACGCTTACACCAATGGTATGGCAAAAGAAGTTTTGAATTATGCAATAGATGCCGCTGATGAACTAAAAATTATTCCAAATCCAAAGTGGGAGGAAGTAA
The DNA here is from genome assembly GCA_014376355.1 of Arcicella sp. Lineage (GTDB taxonomy): Bacteria > Bacteroidota > Bacteroidia > Cytophagales > Spirosomataceae > Arcicella. Next base: position 17,873 of record JACMRQ010000173.1, read on the forward strand.
TGAATGGCTTAGTTATTTTGAGAAATGCCGATGGTGTTACCAAAGAACACGCCACCTACAAAGGTGAAATTATTAAGCAAGCCGATGTAAACTTATTGGCATATCCAATGCACCAAGTAGTTGATAAAGAACTAATTAAGAAAGATTTAGATTATTATGAAGCCCGAATGTCACCCGATGGGCCAGCTATGTCACAAGCTGTTTTGTCTATTCTGCACGCTCGTTTAAACAACACAGATAAAGCTTTTGAACTTTTCACTAAAAGCTATAAACCCAATGAGGTTCCCCCCTTTGGTGTAATTGCAGAAACCGCAGGAGGCACAAACCCTTATTTTGCCACAGGTGCAGGGGGATTTTTGCAAACGATTTTAAATGGCTTTGGAGGTTTGGATATTGGTGAAGAAGGAATTACGCAAATCAAAGGCATCAAACTTCCTAAAACTTGGAAATCCTTAACGATTACGGGCGTTGGGATTGAAAAGAAGACTGTTGTGGTAGTAAATGAGAAGTAGATTAAATCACTTAATTTGAAAATTCTGTAAAAATTAGGTAGTGTCTTTATCGTAATACTTGAAATGTGTTAAAATATATTTCAAGTATTACGATAAAGACACTATCAATTTATATAAGTGAGATGGCTCGAAAAATAATTCATATTTAGAAAGAAATAAAGTAAAATACCTTGATTTTCAACAAATTTCGAGAAGTAAAACTACCCTATCTCCCATTACAGACAAAGCATTTTTAAGAGAATTTCTGTCAATTTGTTAGAACAAATTCAGCCAGTAGAAAAGGGCGTTCGACTTTTGGGAATCTCCCTTTCTAATTTAGAATTTACAGATGAAATAGTTGGAAAGCAATTAACTTTAAATTTCTGAACGATAAAAAGTAAAAGTGACAGTAAGATACAAAGTATCCACCCTTTTTAAGTAACCATTTTCAATTGGAAGCTTACCATCTGTCCTAACTGCATTCCACATACAAAAAAACGTCTTGTACATCATTTGTGCTAGTATAAAATGATTTATATGATATTTTTGCTATAAAAAATTGTTATCTGTCCCATCTTGTCTCTTAAAATATCTCTAACACATAATTCTTATATGAACCCAATTCCTAAATTTTGCATTATTTCTAAAGGGAAAATGGATTTTATTTATCAAAAAAAGAAAATCCTTTTAACGGAAATAATTATGCTTGAAGCCAACGCTAATTATACTTATTTCCATTTATTGAACGGTGAAAAAGTTATCATTTCTCGTACAATGAAACTGTTCGATAATCTCTTGAAAGACTATGCATTTACTCGTATTCATCGTTCATTTATTATCAATAAATCCCATTTAAAAAGTTATGACGCTGTTAAAGAATGTATTCTGTTGAGTAACGATTTATCAGCAATGATTTCGAGGAGAAAAAAAAGAATTTTGAAATATACGGTTGATTTTAGAGAGATATTGTGGGAGAATTAAACAAAAAAGGCCTTCTGAAATAAATTCAGAAGGCCTTTTTTGCAATAATTATAATTAAAATTTATGCCTTGTACATCACCTTCTTAACAGCCTCAATCGTTCCAGCAATGCTTGGAAGAATGGCTTCTAAAAGTGATTGTGCATAAGGTAACGGTAAATCTTTTGAGTTTACTCGGATAACAGGTGCATCCATAAAATCGAATGCCCAACGTTGAATATTATATGCAATTTCAGAAGAAAGTGCCGCAATTGGATTAGCTTCTTCCACCACTACGCAACGATTTGTTTTCTTTACTGAATTGATAACTGTTTCATAATCAATGGGTTTAACCGTTCTAAGATCAATAACTTCCGCATTAATTCCCATTTTCGTTAATTCAGCAACGGCTGGCATAACAACTCTCGAAAGCATCTTCCCGAATGTCACTATCGTTACATCCGTACCTTCTTTTACAATATTCGCCTTTCCAATCGGAATTAAATATTCTCCATCTGGCACAAGTCCTTTGTCACCGTACATCAATTCTGATTCCATGAAAATAATTGGATTATTATCACGAATCGCAGATTTCAATAAACCTTTAGCATCGGCAGGATTTGAAGGAACAACCACTTTCAAACCTGGAGTATTGGCAAACCAGTTTTCAAAATTTGAAGAGTGCTGAGATGATAATTGTCCTGCATTTCCCGTGGGTCCACGAAACACGATTGGACAAGAATACTGTCCGCCCGACATAGACATCAATTTTGAAGCAGAGTTAATTATTTGATCAATGGCTACCAATGAGAAATTGAAAGTCATAAATTCAACAATTGGACGCAATCCGTTAGCGGCTGACCCAACGGCAATTCCCGCAAAACCTAATTCGGCAATCGGTGTATCAATTACACGGTCTGGACCAAATTCGTCCAACATTCCTTGTGATACTTTATACGCTCCATTATATTCGGCTACTTCTTCGCCCATTAAATAAACCGATGCGTCTCTTCGCATTTCCTCATTCATGGCTTCACGGAGTGCCTCTCTGTATTGTATTTCTCTCATTTTAAGATTATCAGTTTATAAGCTACAAGTTTTAGGGATTCATAGTTACACAAATTTAGGCAAGAAAATTTATTTTGCCAACGTGAAATTGGATTAGTTATTAGTTTTAAACTAAAATCCATTTCCTAAATAATATCCCGACAAAAAAGCTCCTTCCACATTTCCTATACCAAAACCATCTCCTGCTAAATATATGGGGCGATTTTCTATTTGATAAAAATGTGCTTCGTAACGCTTTGTGGCATTACTAAATCGCCAACGATGAGTTTGTGAAGAAACAATATTTTCAGAATTAATGTATTGATTTACAGAGGATAACATATCTTTTTCCACTTCGTGTATATCATCATCGAAACGTTTTACACTATACGCTGACGAGGCGTGAATTGTAACCGTAGGAGTTTCGGTAATACCTTTTTGGAAATTATCGGCAATCCAAGCAACGGACTTATTTTCTAAAATAATTCCACCGCTTACGATTTTAGTAGGCTCTTTCAAAACTGCCATTACTGCAATGCAAGGCTTATATTCAATCTCTGAAAACACAGATTTATCCTTTTCAGAAAGAATCATTTTCGAGTTTTGAAAAAGATCAATAACTTGCGGAATTGGCATTGTAATAAGCAAATTATCGAAAGGGTAAATGTTCCCTGATTCCGTTTTTACAGTATTATTTTCTATCAAAACAACCTTTTCATTAACAAAAACAGAAAGTAATGAAGCCATTTTCTTTGGAATGGTATTCATGCCTTTCGCTCCAATATAACGGACATTTTCACGTTGGGCAATATGCCATTCTGCCGTAATATTATCCGATTGTAATTCCGAAATAAGTGATTGAAATTCAGTCGTTTTTACTGAAAAATATTGAGCTCCATGATCAGCTTTTGCATTTTCAATGGTGCGAGTAGCCATTCTCCCTCCTACACCACGACTTTTGTCTAAAACTATTACTTCATGCCCTTTTTGCGTTAATGTTCTGGCAGCAGAAAGTCCCGCCATACCTGCTCCAATGATGATTATTTTCACGATGTTTTGCTTTGATTAAAGAGAATATAACTTAGTTTTCACAGAAGATGTTTTAGGAATATCACTTAACTTCCTCCACCGAAACCCACATATTCAACAATTCCATATCTCCAAATTGACTGGCAAAAGCCACATCATTGGCATCTCGTCCGTAGGCAATTACCACTCTATTTCCCGTCGGAAAGTTTTGTGTCGCATCAAAAGTGTACCATTTATCACCCACGTAAGCCTCAAACCAAGCGTGTAAATCCATTGGCTTTAAGTCGTGCAGATACCCTACAACCATACGTGCAGGAATGTTCAAAGCACGACAAAGTGCTAAACAAAGGTGCGTAAAATCACGGCAAACGCCTGTTTTAGTTTGAACGGTATCAAAAGCAGAAGTCGAAGACGAACTTCTACCATATTCATAAACAATGTGAGTTTTCACCCATTGCCGAATAGCATCAACTTGGGCGTAACCTAAGGGAAGATTTTGCGTAATTTCAAAAGCGAGAGGAAATAATTTATCAGATTCGCAATAACGACTTGGCAACATGTAAATAATTGCTTCATTCGGGAGATTTTCAACGGGTACAAAACCAGCTTTAAAATTAACTTCAACATGATGCTGAGTTTCCACAATCGAAGAAGTTTTGATGGTTAATTTACCAAGCGGAGCAATCATTCGCTGACATAAATTTCCGTAAACATCTTGATATTCTGAAAAGGAAATGGGAGGATTAAGCAGGTAATTTTCTTCTATAATTTCTTGCTCTGAACCATTCTGAGGACGAAGCATCAAAATTAATGGAGCATTTTCTTTTAATTCATAATCGAGCTGACAAGCAACTTTTAATTTCATTTTGTGTTAGGGAAAAGTATGTACAAAGGTAACTTTTTCCTTATCAGAATGGTTCTAAGGAGTGAATAATAACAAGATTATTGGTAAAAAAATAGAATTTTTGAGATTATCCCAAAAATTCTAATCAACAGTTATTGTATTCTAAATTAAAATCTTGATAATAATTTATTAATGATGGCTGTTAAAAACTAACCACGCTGTAATAAGCCTTCTTTCGCTTCAGTTCCGTATCAAAAAGCAAGGGGTAATCTTTTCTGCCTTTAATTGGAAAATTATCTAACCACGTTGTTTTATCCGATAAATTCCAGAAAGTTATGCCCGTAATACTATCTTTATATTTTCTAAAAACATCAAATAAAATCTTGTAATGTTCAGCCTGTCTTTGCTCCATCTCAGGCGTAAATTCACTTCTACCTGTAAATGCTTCCTTGCTTGCTTCATGCTGTTTTGGATGTACTGAAATATCCAATTCTGTGATTTGAACTTTTAATCCTAAGCTCGCAAACTTGGTTATTGATTCTGTTAATTCTTGAGCAGTTGGTTCATACAATGACCAATGAGCTTGCAAACCGACGCCATTAATAGGCACGCCTTTTTCAACTAAACTTTTTACCATCAAATAAATTTTATCTCTTTTTACCTTATTTTCAGTATTGTAATCGTTGTAAAAAAGTTGAGCATTTGGGTCGGCTTCATGAGCATATTCAAAGGCACGTTGGATGTATTCTTCACCAATAATTTCTAAAAATTTAGTTTTTCGATAAATATCAGCTCCTCCATCTGGAACGGCTTCATTCACCACATCCCAAGCATAAATTCTGCCTTTATAACGAGAAACAACGTCGGTAATATGACGCTTCATTCGTTGCAAAAGCACTTGTTTTGTTACGTCGTTTCCCACAGAATCTTTGAAAAACCAAGTCGGCGTTTGGTTATGCCAACACAGCGTATGACCTCGTAATTTTAATTTGTTTTTCACCGCAAAATCAGCAATCTTATCCGCATCTACCCAATTATAACGATTTTCTTCGGGGTGAATTGGTCCCATTTTCATGGCATTTTCAGGAGTCATACTATTAAATTCTTTCAAAATCAAGGTCGATTCTGGGCTTGCATCTATCAATCTTGGACTAACGGCGACACCGATGGGAAAATAGTTTTTGTAATAATCTTTTAAGCCCTTTTCAGTTTGTGAAAATCCCATAAGATTATAAAAAATTTGGATTGCAAAGACAATAATAAATGATTTTTTCATTTTTAAAGAATTATGTTTATCGTAAATCTTAGCAAGATAATCCGATTGTATAAAATTGTTATCCTGCCAGGTTAAAAAGAATAAAAAATAAGGAATGAGGTAATTTTCATTTTACCAATAATAAAAAATCATTTAGTAAGTTGTATTTATTAAATCAATTCATTTTGTGTAATTTTAAACTATATTTTTAAAAACTAACCGATGAAACGTAATCTTCTTGTTTTATTAACATGTATTTCCTTAATATTCAGTTGTAAAAAAGACAATGGCGAGTGGAAAAAAGCAGCTGAAAATCCAGAATTTTTACGCCGAACTCAGCTCCAAGTAACAGAATCAATTATTCACGATATTTTTCCTCCACCCGTTTCGAGTCGTATCTATATGTATGCTTCCTTAGCAGCGTACGAGGCAGGAATTGCAGGCAATCCAAAATATCAATCAATGGTTGGGCAATTGAAAGGATTCAAAAAAGTGTATTCTTTAGATACTACTAAAAAAATCTGTAATGGTTTAGCGGCAACTCGTGCTTTTTTAACGATTGGGAAAAATCTAACTTTCGCCCAAGATGTGTATGTGGGCTTTGAAGAAAAATTGTGGAAAGAATATAAAGCTACTGGAATTCCAACGGATATTTACGAAAACTCAATTGCTTTTGGTGATTCTGTAGCCGCCTCAATTATGAATTATTCTAAGAAGGATAATTACAAACAAACTCGTGGATTCAGATATACAGTTACTAATTTGCCAGGTACTTGGACACCCACACCGCCCGCATATATGGATGCTGTAGAACCTAATTGGATGAAAATCAGACCACTGACACTTGATACTTGTTGTCAATTTCCGCCATTAGCTCCTTCAAAATTCGACTTAAAAAAAGGAAGTCAGTATTATAATGAAGTAATGGATTGTTATAATACCGTGAAAAACTTAACGGAAGAACAAAGAGACATTGCCAACTTTTGGGACTGTAATCCTTTCAAGATGAATATTACGGGTCATGCCATGTTTGCTACTAAAAAAGTGTCTCCTGGTGGGCATTGGATGGGAATTACTTCTTTAGTTACTCGCCAACAAAAAGCAGATTTAGGACAAACTGTTGAGGCATATTTATTAACATCAATGGCAATTTTTGACGGTTTTATTTCATGTTGGACAGAAAAGTATCGTACCGTTAGAGTTCGTCCTGAAAGTATTATTAATGCCAATATTGATAAAGATTGGGTTCCCGTTTTACAGACTCCTCCGTTCCCAGAATATCCTTCAGGACACTCAGTTATTTCTGCGGCGGCAATGGTTGTTCTGAATAAAACGTTAGGTAATAATGTTGCCTTCTCGGATTCTACGGAAATTGCTTACGGTTTACCTGTTAGAAAATTCAACTCTTTTACAGAGGCTGCACAAATGGCATCAATTAGTCGACTTTACGGCGGAATTCATTTTCGCCCAGCTTTAGATAATGGATTTGTGGAAGGAGAACAAGTTGGAAATTGGATTTTGAAAAAGATAAAGACAAGACGATAAAATTAATTTTCACGGAATAATTAAATTTAATTGAATAATGTAAAGAATATATATTGGAATAATTATATTTTTAACCACCTTTAGAATCTTTTTTCGTAAATTTGTGTCAAGATTAAAATTAGTATTGAGACCATAGTATTAGAGTATTTGGTATTCAATTTATTTTCAAGAAACTACAATAAAGTTTTGCTCAATACTAAAACAAACCAAACACTCTCTACGAAAATTTAAAGATTATGAAGTACGATTTGTTATTAGCGGAATTGATTGTAAAAAAATCACAAAACCGCACAGAAGTATCAAAGATTTCTGAAAATCAGAAATCCAAAAAAGTTTGGTTAGAGCGTTTCTTTGATTTTTTAACGCCTAAGGACATTTACATTGCCACAAGATAGCAATTTATAAAAATGCAAAAAGCCTCATCAAATAAATTTGATGGGGCTTTTTGTTGCAATTTTGGCACGCAAATATAATTACAGAAACTTTTTATTAATTGTTTACGTAACTATGACAGTTTCCCGACAATACTATCTGAGATTTTTTCCTCAAATTTGTACCATAAATCCGAACTCGTAATGATGAAAAAAATAGTTCATAAACATCCACTGGCAATTCGCTGGTTTCATTGGTTAAATTTTCCTTTACTTTTTGTCATGATTTGGTCGGGTATGTTGATTTACTGGGCAAATGATATTTACAAAATTCAAGTGGGCAAAACAGTCCTTTTCAATTTCTTCCCTAAAAGCTTTTATGCCTTTTTTGGTCTTTCTGGACAGTTAGCCAAAGGCATGGCATGGCATTTTGCCACGATGTGGTTATTCACTATTAATGGAATTTTATACTTTCTTTATACCTTTATTTCGGGAGAATGGAAATTAATTATTCCAGAGAAAAAATCCTTAAAAGAGGCCTGGCAAGTGGTTTTGTATGATTTAGGAATTAGTAAAGTTTGTCCGCCTCAAGATAAATATAATGCTGCTCAAAGAATTGTTTATACGTTGGTAATTGTAATGGGTTTTGGTTCAATCCTCACGGGTTGGGCAATTTTCAGACCTATCCAACTATCATGGTTGACGACAATTTTGGGAGGATACGAAGCAGCAAGGTTAGAGCATTTCATACTTACCATTGGGTTTGTTTTATTTTTTGTAGTCCATATTCTGCAAGTAATCAAAGCTGGATGGAAGAATTTTCAGAGCATTATTACTGGATTTGAAGTAAAAGAAAAATCATGAAAGAAGAACTAA
>JACMRQ010000174.1 GCA_014376355.1 Arcicella sp.
AAACATTTTTCAAGCGTTTCATGATTGTCATAATCGTTTTATTACAGAACATTTATATAAAATTACGCTAATTAAATTAAATTATTTGGAAAGTCACTTTTGATTTTTAAACCTTAAACAAACATTTTTTCATTTAAAAAATCAAATTCACCCCTTTTTCGGGTTACAAAAGTACAATCGGAAAAATTACGAACCAATTATATTTTTGTTCATTTTCAATACTTTTTCTATGATAATAAACTATTTAGAATAGTTCTAATTAATAAAAATGATGAGTTTCTACTTTAAGTAGATTGTATTGGACTATATTAAGAAAGAGATTTAGAGAGGTTCTTCTGCACAAAATTACAAAAGGAATGAATACCAATGTATAATTTTGATGTAATGTTAGAAGGCTTTGTGTCAAAAAAATGTTTGACAAAGTATATTTTTTATATAAAGCTGGCGTATTTTAATAAAAATGGAAGGCTTCGCTTAAAGCGAAGCCTTCCATAAAAAACAATCGGTATGAAAATTAAAACGAATATGATACGCTTAATCTCGCAAAAAATGGTGTTCCAGGGGTAAAGTGAATTTCCTCTACGGGTTCTGCTTCTCCTTTCAATCTACTTTGCGTGGCAAACTGCGTTTCTTTCCACCGAACATTAAATAGATTTTGAATAGACATACCATAAATGTAATGTCCTTTCGCATAATTCATTTGCAAATCATTTACAAAATAACCTTTTGCCACAATTGAATTATCTTCATTAGCGGGACGATTTGCCATATATCTATAACGTAATGAACCACTCAATCCCGTTTGTGTTTTCAAAGATAATCCTCCTGTTGTTGTGAAAATTGGGGCAAGTGGTAAATAATTTTTACCACTTTCTGCATCTAATGAACGAGGGGTTGCTGCGGTTAAATCAATATCGGCATAAAGCATTTTAGTTAATTGGTATCTTACCGAAAAATCAAATCCGTAGCGTTGAGAACGACCACTTGGTTCAATAACTCCTGCATCACCCACATAAACAAACTCCTGTTGTGAGAAAATATACCATGATGTTGCATTAAGTAAGAGTCCAGGAAATGGCTTGTAAATCGCTCCAAAATCTGAACCATAAGTTGGAGGCAAAATATTTAGACCTCCCCGTGGTACAACTGCTCTTGTATCATTGGAATGAAATCCTTTTCCAGTATTCAAAAATAATTGTAGTCTTGGATTAAAAGTATAATAAAAATTCAGTTTAGGAGAAATTACTGAAGCCTGTGCCGTACCGATATTTTCATTTGGTTTCAGCAATAAGTCTTCATATTTATTATGAAAATAATCAAATCTAATTCCTGCGTTGATTGTAAATTTATCAGAAATCTTAATAAGTTCATCGGCATATACAGAAGCATTTATTTCATTAATATTACCCAATTTAAGGGCAGCAGTCGTTATTACACGGTCTTTTGTTCTTGATAATTCCGTTCCATTAGTAATATCCTGACGATATTGAACGCCGAAAGTCGTAGTGAAATCTTTATTACCGATGGAAGTATTCGTTGAATAACTTCCATTATAGCCAAATAAGTTACGGTGTTCCCTTTGACGAATCTGGTCACCATTAATAGAATCTTCTTTGAAAAACGTAAAATTTGAATATAACTCAAAATTATAATTACTATAAAAAAGTTGATTTTTGATGACGTGATTTCTGGGCGTAATCGTTACAAACTGAGCATTTATGTTCGTTCTGCTTGTTTCTCCTCCTTCGGTTGGGTCAATTGAACCAAAGAAACCTGTTAAACCCGATGCAATGGCACGGTCTGGAATTTGTCCTGAGTGATTCCATTTACTCCAGAAGGTTGAACCTGTTAAAGTTAAGTTTGTGTTATTGGTAAGATGTCCATGAAATTTACCGACAACATTTATTCTTTTAAAGTTCTGCGGATTATCAAAATAAGAATCACTGTATGAATATTCAGAAACTAAATAGGCAGATTGGTTTCTGGCTTTCCCTTTTTCACCTAATAAATCTAAGCCTCCAACGGCACGATAAGTATTGTATTGACCACCTTCAAGTTTCAAAAAAGAATGTTCGATGGCATTCTTAGTACGAAAATCTACCCATCCTGCTGTGGCTAAATTACCTTTTTCAGCATTATATGAGCCTTTTTTAAAATCTACGCCTTGAATTAATTCTGGAATTACAAAATGTAAATCAGCATAACCTTGACCATGTGCATGTGAAACCATATTTACAGGCATCCCATCAACTGTAAGGCGAATATCTGTTCCGTGGTCAAGGTCGAAACCACGCAAAAATATTTGTTCTGCTTTTCCTCCGCCAGCGTGTTGCCCAATGAATAATCCTGGAACCATCCTTAAAACTTCTTGGGAGTTGGTAATTGGGCGTAATTTAATATCCAAGCTACTAATTAATTGTTGGTCATGAGGGCGTTCTGAGGAGACAACAACTTCTGATAATTCGATTAGTTGATAAGTCATTATCATTTTCACGAAAGTATTTTTATCATCTTGAACAATTGCCGTAACTACTTGTGGTTTAAAACCAAGGTGTGCAAATTCAACTTTATAAGGTGCTGAAACTAAATTGTCAAAGTGATACTGTCCCAATTCGTTGGTTAAAATCACTTTATTTAAACCTGTCAATTGTACGCTCACGCCTTGTATTGGCAAGTTTGTCGTCTCATCATAAACTATCCCCGAAATACTTCCTAAGTGGGCAAAGGCATGGGATGAAATAAAAAGCAGAATAAAAGGTAAGAGTTTCTTCATGATTTCTACTTGAGAAATTGAGATATTTTATAAAAAAGCGTACCACAGTTTTGCCTTTTCCCCGCAAACCGTGATACGCCATTGCTAACCAAATAAAAAATTACTATTTCGTTGCTAAAATTTATCTATTAGCTACAATAATTGGTTCATAACCAAATTGACTATTTGCCAAAGTTCTATCAATCTTACTTGCATCTTTCAATAATTCTGGATCTTTGCTTCCCGTACTCAGAGCTACTAATATATACTCCTTAGCTTTTTTAAAATTATTCAATTTGAAGGCTACAACTGCCAAAGCATGATTTACATCAATGTTTCTTGGTCTCTTTTTATATTCAATTAAACCATGTTTCATTGCCAAATCCATTTTGCCCGATTTAGTGTAAAGTTTACAAAGTTCCAAATCAACGGCATGACCAGACTTTGCATCTTGATCTAACATTTTAGCTACTTCTTCGTATTTATCCAAGGCTTTTTCATGATTTCCTTGCAAATCATAAATTTCAGCCATTTCTTCGTGGAATGAGAATTCAGGCATTATTTTAGCCGCTTTATCTAATATTAACAAAGCCTTATCGTATTGCTTGTTTACTTTCAAAATTCTTGCTTGTCCACCATAAGCAAAAGCATAGCTTGGACGAACCAATAAAATATCATCATATTGTTGTTGAGCTTTATTCAATTCTCCAGTTGATTCATACAAATGTCCAAGTGTTTTCTTGCTCCAACAAAAAGGCTCAGAACCAGGCATTCCTGCTTCAACTGCCAATTTCATCGCACTGATTGAACCTACGAAATCTCCATAAATTTCTCGCAGATATGAGGCTCTTGAGTATGATTCTAAGGATGGCTTTAAGGCTTGCATTTTGTCAGACATAGCAATAGCATCTTTATAAAACCCTAATTCAACATTAGCATCAACTAAAACGCCATAAACGTACGCATTATCTGGATTAATTTTACGAGCCGCTTCCGCCAATGTACGAGCTTCAGCAAATTGATGTTGAGACATTTTTACAGATGCCTTGAAGGTTGTAGCCTCAAAGTTATTAGGAGATAAATATAACACTCCGTCTAAGATTTTTAATACTGCAGGATAATAATAAGGGTGTTCGCCCGTGATACGAGCCTCTGATAAATAGATGGTTGCAATTTGTAAACGAACTTTGATATCGTTGGGGTCTTTGGCAAGTTTTTTCTTTAATTCATCAACTTTTTCTCTTGTTTTTTGCCATTCTATGGCTTTTGCCAAATCTCCTTTACGCTCGAAAAGAGCAGGAATTTCTAAGTTTGAAGAACCACTTTGAGCAGTTGAAGTATCTGATTTTTGAGTTTTAGTACAACTAAATTGAATTCCTAAAATCATTAAAATAAAAAAATATTTAATAGTTTGTTGAGTAAATGTAATTGATGTTTTCATGACTAGCGATGGTTTAAATAATGTTGTATATAATTGACTTTCAATAACCTAAAATACGAAAGCTTCAAGTTTTTGGATTTTTAAATAGAGGATTTTATTGATTTTTATGTAGGGGCGTATGACAACATACGCCCCTGACAGTCTACTATAAGGCATTTTCTATAATATGCCCCTACTTTTCTAAACTATTAATTTCTAATAATCTTTACTGTACTACGTTCAGTTGGAGACACAGTACGTAAGAAATACGTACCAATTTGCTTACCCAATTTAAACGTTTTGGTTTCAGTTGTTCCCGCAGATTCAACTGACTGATGACCAACGATTTGTCCAGCAGTATTAACTAAATCCATTTCAAGATTTTCGCCTTTTGCTCCTCTAATTTCAACGGTAACTTCATCACCACTTACTGGATTTCCCAATACTGAAACTGACAATTTACCATCAACTGGTTCAGATGAAATACGCTCGGCTTTATTCGTTGCATTAGTTTGTTTAGTACCTGCATAAACTGGTCCACGGAAAGCTCTCCAAGGAGTTTGCTCATAAGGGAAAACCGATTTAAAGGTTGTATCATTCTTCGTAACACCAGCATTGAATCCTAAAGTACTTAACAATTTAGGCGTAACTGGACTGGCTGTAACGTTTGGCGTAAAATCATCATACCACAAACCAATAGCGGCCAAAACAACACCACCAACTGCTTGTAATTCAATGGTTGTAACATCATCTTCTAAACGACGACCATTTGGAAATCCATCCATGTTTGGAATCATTTGTAAGGCTGTTGAGCCATTGAAACGTCCGTCAGTTAATCCTAAAACTGCTGCATATACTAATCCTAATGAATTAAAATCAGCACTATTACGAGGAGTTGCAGGAACTGCCATGTTCAAACGTAACAAATCACCCAAAGTTGGCAAGAAGTTGTTGATGAATGGTTTGCCTGCTGCTAATGGATTTCCACCTTTACCCGTAGCTAATTGATACGGAGCTAAGTTTGGAACACCTGTATAGAAAATTGGCAAAATATCAACGGCACGTGGACTGGTTGGATTTGGCAATAAAATACTACCAAAAGCTGCTTCAGAAAGGGCTGTTCCGTTCAAGGCTGCAGTTCCTTTCAAACTAAATAGACCGGCTTTTCCATTACGGAAGTCAAATCCACCCAATGATTTTGATTGAATTCTTAAAGGGGCTAAGCCTGGAACTGCTCCACCAAATTGAGAATCATCCATATATAATCCCAATTCTGGATTCACAAAATAAGAAGCAAATTGTAAATCATCACTTGGTTTAACCGAATTCCATCTATCTTTCAAGCCAATTGGAATGATAGCTTCATTTGTCAAAGGCATTCCTAAACGTGAAACTTGAACATAATCTCCATCCATTCCTACATCTCCACCGCTATAAAAAGTTCTGATTCTCTGACGACTTGCCGAAGCGTAAACGCCAATTACATAATCAGCATCAAGAATATTGCTTGCCATTGCTACTGTCTTACGGTTTTTCTGTAAAGTAGCAACAGGAACTTCAATCACGATTGAGTGACAGTTAAACTTAGCTACTGCATCTCTTCCGCTATTTGGACGAACATTTCCTACATCAAAAATACCTCCCAAATCCACAAAGAATGGATCATCAACAGGCCCACAGAAAATTTTCTCGCCAGTTGAAGCAGTCATAATTGACTTTTTGGCTAAATCATCATAAGAAGCAGCACCCAAACCAACCGTTGTATTTTCAATCGAACGTGGTCCAATATTTGGAGGAGGCACTGATCCATTTGAAATAATGGTCGTAAAACTTCTTCCACCATCCATACTACGTTCGCAATTATAAGTTGTCTTCAAATTCTCTTTTCCTAATCTAATTAAAAAGAACGTTGAAGGATCTTCATTCGTTTTCATAAATGTGAAACGATAAATGATGTCAGCACCAGGCGTTCCAGCATTATTATCAACATGAATTTCGTAACGAACTCTCTCACCGAAAGAATACCAGTTTGGACCACCCGCAGGATGCTCAAAAGGAATATAATTTGCAATTAAAACAATATTCTCTGGATTTGTTGGACTCTTAAAGGCATAAACATCCGTATTATCTGCCAATGGATCATTTGAAATCAGAGGGGCTTCTCGATGTGAGGATGCCAATGATTGAGATGGGAACTGGCATATCAAAGCCAGCAATCCTACCATATATATTAGTTTTTTCATTGTTATCTTGAAATAAAATTGATGAATTAAATTTAGCTGTAAGCTGTTAAGATGTAAGCGATAAATTTATTAAAATATTAATACTCATTGCTCACGACTCAAAGCTAAAAACGTGCTTTATCTGGATAATCAAATCCTCTCCAAGGATTAGCCATGTATGGAAATGACATCTTTAGAGCAGTATCGTTTTTGGTCGGCCCTGAATTGAAACCTAAGTTTGCCAATAATTTAGGCGTAACTGGACTTGCTGTAACACCTGGTGTAAAATCATCATACCATAGACCAACGGCTGCCAAAACAACACCACCAACTGCCTGTAATTCAATCGTTGTAACATCATCTTCCAAACGACGACCGTTAGGAAATCCATCCATATTTGGAATAAATTGAATGTCTTTTGTTCCGTTAAAACGTGTATCAGTAAGTCCTAAAACTGCTGCATAAACCAATCCTAATGAATTAAAATCTGCACTATTACGTGGCGTTACTGGGACAGCCATATTCAAACGCAACATATCCCCCAAAGTAGGCAAGAAATTGTTGATGAATGGCTTACCTGCTGCCAATGGATTTCCAGCTTTGCCCGAAGCCAATTGGTAAGGAGCTAAATTTGGAACACCAGTGTAGAAAATAGGAAGAATATCAACCGCTCTTGGGCTTTTCATATCTGGCAATAAAATAGCTCCGAAAGCAGCATCAGACAATGCTGTACCATTCAAGGCAGCATTACCTCTTAAACCTCCCAATCCAGCTTTCCCATTACGGAAATCAAAAGAACCTAAAGATTTTGATTGAATACGAAGTGCATTTAATGAAGGAACTGCACCACCAAATTGAGAATCATCCATGTATAGAGCTAATTCTGGATTCGTAAAATATGAAGCAAACTGCAAATCAGCACCCGCATAAGGAGTAGTTGCATTCCAACGGTCTTTCATGCCAATCGGAATAATTGCTTCGTTTACCAAAGGCATTCCTAAACGTGATACCTGTATGTAATCGCCATCCATTCCTACATCTCCTGCTGCATATAGGGTCTGAATTTTCTGGCGACTTGCAGAAGCCCAAACACCAATTACAAAATCACCATCAAGAATGTTGGCTGCCTGAGAAACCATTTTTCCATCTTTTTGTAATAAACTAATCGGCACTTTAATAGCAATTGAATGAACATTGAAACGATTCAAAGCATCTTTTGGAGCATTAACATTATTGCCATCTGGACGGAAATTACCTACGTCAAAAGCACCTGCTAAATCAACAAAGAAAGGATCATCCACAGGTCCGCAAAATACTTTTTCACCTGCTGCTGTTGTCATAATAGACTGTGTTATCAAAGCATCGTACGAAGTGCCCAAACCAACTGTTTTATCTTCGATTGAACGAGGTCCAATATTAGCTGGAGGAACCATACCATTCATGATGATTGTTGTGAACGATCTACCACCGTCCATACTTTTCTCACACAAGTATGTTGTTTTCTGATTTTGTTTTCCAAGACGAATATTGAAGAAAGTTGAAGGATCTTCATTCGTGGTCATAAACGTAAAACGATACGTAATATCATCACCTGGCGTATTTGCCTTATTCTTGATGTGAATTTCATAGCGTACTCTACTACCGAACGTATAATAATTAGGTCCTCCTTCAGGCGATTCAAACGGAATGTAGTTGGCAATAATCGTAATCGTATTCGGGTCGTCGGGGCTTCGGAAAGCGTACACATCGGTGTTATCTGCCAATGGGTCATTAGAAATCAATGGAGCTTCTCGGTGACTGGACGCATAGCCAAAATTGACTATTAACAGAGAAACAAAGAAAGTTAGGCACTGTAGCCATCTTCTTAATGGTAAACCATGTCTGTTCATAAGGTTTAATTTTTAAATTTGAAAAAGTGAAAAAATGTTTACTGAGATTGAATAAAATGAAAAATAGAGAACCAATAGATTTTATTAAAAATCTAATTCATATACGTTTTAGTTAGCAGTTTGGATTGGTTACTATGTTTATAATACTGATTAATTTTACAAAAAACAGCAAATCATATATTGTGGGGATTAATTTGTAGATGTAAAAGTTTAAGAAATCTATGTAAAAAGAAGAATCTTAAATTTTTACTCATTAACAATTCAATAACTCACGTTTTCGAAGATATTTGAGGAAAAATTTGTGGATTTAAGTTTAGAATAATTTTGGTCCTATGATTAATGAAAACTCAGGTTTGAATTCTGAAACGTAACTATGGTGATATCGTTAACGTGGTATTCATGCTATTAAATTCGATTTAGAATTTATTGCTTCTACAAGATTTTAAGTATTTTAACTTAGCTAATCAAGTATTGTTTAATAAATTTTGTATAAAATTTTGAAAGTGGACACTTATTAAGATTGTCAAGTTTTCAGAATATTTGATAAAATCTATTAATTGATTACTAAGTCATTGTTAATGGACAGTTACTTTACCTTTTTGTAGACACATAACAAAATCAATATTTTCGGCATTGGGTAAATTATATGGTTCCGTAATACTTTATTATTGCAGACTTCATAGACTATCAATAAATTAAGTTACTTCTTCTCTGGTGCCGCCAATTCTTGCATGAACTCTATTTGCTATTTTATCCCGCTTATTTTGGCCCTTCAACAAAATACTTTCTTAGAGGATAACAAGACAATTTTTTAATCTCAATTTAGTATTCTTCCATACGTTCTTCTATTTCTGATTCATTTTCCATTTTTTGTTATTGAACAATTATACTGCAAATATTAATATTATCAAGGAGATAATTATTACATCATTTATTGTAAAAATTACATGATTCACATCTTGTCCATATCTTACAGATTATTCGAAAAACAAAAAACGTTCTCTTGAAAAAGAGAACGTTTCCGAAACACCTAACCACTAATTTACCTTTTACTTTTATTTATAAATGAAAGGGTTACAAAACCCTTGTCGTTATTTCAATTTCAACTCCTTTTGTAATTACTACTCAACAAAGGTATAATCGTTTAAAGGGATAAGTATTACAATATTTTTAGAAAGATTTACATTATTCACACATTTAGTTTAAGAAACCCTTATGTCTTTATTTTATACATTCATCAAACATAAAACACCATCAATTTTTGACAGATGGTGTTTTGCGTTGAATGAGTGTATGATAAGTCTTTAAATAGATAGATTTTCTTTTTTTACTTATGCCTTTATTTTACTCCTGCAAAAGTAAGGTCAAAAGTCATGAATCTATTGGTAACAAAAAGAGTAACAAACCTAATGAACTCTAATAGCCTAAATAGTATTCTAAGGGGTACTTTGTTACTTTACTTTACACCCCTAAAACAAGTAAAGCCTTGAATATCAAGGCTTTATGGTAATAATTGGAGGTCTCGAGCGAACTACATAACGTATTGGCTCATAGATATTTATGTCTTTATGAAAGAGAAAGTAACAAAATGGTAACAAAAAGGCTCAAAAACCGTGTGGTAGTTGAGCCGTTTTGTTCTTTATAAGGTTGTGAAGTTAATCCTTACAATCCTTAAATCTTTCAATGTAAATTTATTCTACTGTTAAACCCTCCAACAATCAATTCACGCACTAATCCAAACATTTTTGAAGACAGGTCTTCTTGAAATTCTCTGTTATCTGAAAATAGTTTATAGAGGTCAAAATTAGTGGTAATGTGCTTTAAAAATTCTTGTTTAAGTACCTTGTCATTTGTAATTTGAGCATTTTGAGTATCTGAAAATTTGATAGAATTAATAAGCTCCTCACTCTTCGACATATCAGTTAATAAATTATCTAATACCCTGCGAACTTTATCTGTATCTTCAAATTGCGTCCCGTAGCGGTCATTAAAGGTTTGAATAATATTTGATAGTCTATCAATTTCAGGGTCAGTTACTCCGCCTTTCATTTCAGTAGGAATCGGTTTTAAATCTTCTCCTTGCTCGAGTACAATATTTGTAGTGGCTTGTAAAGTCAAACGATAACTGTCCATATCAATATTATCCAAAATGCCTTTGGCTAAGTCAGTAGAAGTTTCTCCACCTAATTTATTTTGGAGATGATTTAAGAAAATATACAATCGTTCTAAATATGGGTTCTCAAATGCAACAATCTGTGATAAGAAGATATATAAACGTACATAAGTTTTCACTTTAGGTCTAAAATCTTCTTGTTGCTCTTCAGTTAAATCATTTTTGAAGTTACTTATGGCTTCGTTTAAAATGCCGTGTAATTGCTCTAATGGTACATTAGCTAATATCTTATCTGAAAAATCATAAACCTGCTCTCTGGTATATACCTGTGCATTATCCAAAGCATCACGTAAATCAAATAATTTATCGGGATTGGTTGCTTCGCCTAAAATGGTAGTTTCAAAATAAGGTTTAAATGCACCTTCAATTTCATCGGCAGCATTTACAAAGTCTAAAACAAATGTGTCTTTTTTTAACGGATGGCTACGATTTAATCTTGATAAAGTTTGAACAGCATTTACACCTCCTAACTTTTTATCGACATACATAGTATGTAAAAGCGGTTGGTCAAAGCCAGTTTGGTATTTGTTAGCAACTATTAAAAATCGGTATTCGCTTTGCTCAAATTCTGATGGAATGGCAGCACTTGAGAAACCATTTAGACTAACTTCCGTTTGTCCGTCTATTTCTCCAGAAAATGCCACTATTGATTTATACGGACTATTTATTTTTCTTAAATACTCATCAAATGCTCTCTTATATTTTACAGCATTGGCTCTTGAACTGGTCACTAACATCGCTTTTGCCAAACCACCCATTCTTTTTTTCCGAATGATATTTTCCATAAAATGCTCAACCATCAAGGTTGCTTTTTTCTTTATAGCGTGTTCATGGCTCTCAACATAGGCTTTAAGTTTCTTTTGTGCTTTTTTAATGTCATACTCAGGGTCATTTTCAATGGATTTTTTGAAAAGAGCGTAATAACTTTGATAGGTTGTATAGTTCTGAAGAACATCCATGATGAAGCCTTCGTCAATAGCTTGTTTCATAGAGTACAAATGAAAGGCTTTATATTTAGTCTTCTCTCCCTCTAAATATGGAATGCCGAACAATTCCAAAGTCTTGTTTTTAGGTGTGGCCGTAAAAGCAAAATAACTGGCATTAGGTAATAATTTTCTTGATTTTACCAATACTCTAATTAAATCTTCTCCTGTTATTTCATCATCTTCATCTTCTTCAAATTCTGCTAAATCATGGGCTAATTCTTCTTCATCTTTTACTTTTGAGAGGGCTTCATTAAGTTTTCTTGCCATTTGACCACTCAAACTACTATGGGCTTCATCAATAATTATGGCAAAATTAGCACTTGGTAATTCTCCAATTTCTGCTACAATATGCGGAAACTTTTGAATGGTTGTAATAATAATTTTCTTTCCTTCTTCCAGAGCTTCTTTTAATTGCTTACTGCCTTCAGTAATAGCTTCTACTACTCCTTTTACCTGTTGGAATTGCTTGATATTGTCCCTTATTTGCTTATCCAAAACCCTACGGTCTGTTACCACAATGACAGTATCAAAAATATGGTTTTTGCCCAATTTGTCGTACAAACCCACTAATTGATGAGCCAACCATGAAATTGAATTAGATTTCCCCGAACCTGCGGAGTGCTGAATCAAATATTTTTGCCCTGAGCCATTCTCAGATGAATCACTCAATAAGGCTCTTACTGCCACTAATTGATGATAGCGAGGAAAGATTAATTTTGTCTCTTTACGGGTTCGCTTTTTGCCTTTATCGTCCAAATATTCTTTATCGGTGCTTACTAACTGACAAAAATTTTGAATTATATCCGTTAAACTATTTTTGGTTAAAATCTCTTTCCATAAATAGTCGGTTTTTATTCCACCGTTGATTGGATTGCCTGCACCATTATTATCGCCTTTATTGAAGGGTAGGAAAAAGGACTTTTCTTTCTGCAAACTCGTACACATCCATACTTCTTCAGTATCTACCGCAAAGTTGACCATCAATTTAGAAAAACGAAAGATAGGCTCGTTGGGGTCTCGGTCATTTTTGTATTGATTGATGGCATCGCTGACATTTTGCTTGGTCAGTTCATTTTTCAACTCAAATGATATTATTGGAATACCATTAATGAATATCATCATATCCAGCGATTTTTTATTATTAGGCGAGAAATATACCTGCCGCATTACCGAAAACAAGTTGGCTTCATAAGAAATAGTAGCACTCGTATTATACACAGAAACAGGCTTATCGTAAAATAGATGAAGCTTTGTATCTGTAAAGCCGTCTATAATGCCTTTACGCAGAACTTCAATGATTCCTTTTGCCTGTATCTGGTCATTAAGGCGTTTTAGTATTTTTTGCTCATAAAGGTCTTTATGAAAGGTTTTGAGTTTAGCTACGGCTTGGGGCTGGGTGGCTTCAAGGAATTGAAAAAACAACTCGCTATCTATACAAGAAGTGTTATTATATACTTTGTTTTCACGAAGCAAATACTTGTTCTCTCCTACTAAATATTGAGAGATATGTGCCTCTAAGCCTTTTTCAGTTGTGTCGGTAGCCATTTTAGCAATATTTATCTTTTAGAATTTCAGCTATTTCGTTAGTCTCTCTTAAATTTCGACCAGTTGTTTGTACCCACAAAGCATATTGACGTGCAGTTTTCACCAATACAATTTCGATTACACCATCGGGATAGGTTTTACGAATAAAGTTTTTTCCACCAAAATTGGTTGAACGCATTTCTTCTACATAGGGGTTGTTTTTCAGTTGATTACAAAGTTCTTGTAGTTCTGCCTTTCCATGATGGTCTCCTGCTAAATGTATTTTTTTATTTTGTGGAATTATTGGTGTATTAATAAGAGAAACTGTTCCTATTTTCTGTACAAAATTAGCAACATGTGTCGTGTCAAATGATGATTGTTTAGAGGCATTAAATACATACTCTACAAATACATACTCTGCCAATGTTTCATCGTCTTTTTCAATACTAATACTAATGGGTAGCAGAATTTTGTCCCAAACTGGTGAAGACGATAAACTAATACTTAGAGTATCGTATAAATAGGCTGCTGCCAAACCGATACATTTGGTCTTGTTCATACCAGATGCTAAATCTTCAAAATGATAATCGGCTTTTATATATTTGCTTTCTATTTCTTCGTCCTCGTCTTTTATATATGGCTGGACTATCACGCCAAATAGAAAGTCCTTGTAATCTCTTGATACATCGTTTTTATTGAACCAATCAAACAATGAATAACCTTGTGATAACTCTATTTCATGTGCTGATACGTGAGAACGGATATTTCTAAAGCCTTTTTCTCGAGCTATCCCAAATGTCTGCGCAAATAAATTTATTTTATCATTTGCAGTATATTTATCTGACGATAGTGGATTGGTGCTCAGTTCATTAAATAACATTTCCATACCTTATAGTAGTTTTGACATTTGGTTGCTCCACTCTTCCAATAAGTTTTCGGGATACTTACTTAATGTACCGTTTGTGTCAATTTCTATATCAATGATTTTTGAATATTGTTCTGCCTCTTCAACGACTTTTTTGAAGTAAAAAGCAATCACTTTATCTTTCTGGATTAATTTTCCTTTGACTGCTACCCTGATACCATTCAAAATATGGTCGCTGTGGGTTTCGATAATTACTTGAACATCGTTTTGAGCAACTAAAGCTATTAATTTTCCTAACTCCGCTTGCCCTCGTGGATGAATGTGGCTTTCAGGATTTTCGATAATGATAAGTCCGTTGGGGCGGGCTGTTAACAAAGCAGTAATTACGTGCAGGGCATACGAGATACCAAAACCTACGTTTTCGGGTTTAAATTTATTTGTATTACCAAAATTAGGTTGTTTAAAATCATACTCTAATAATACATAATCTGGGGATATTTTTTGGGTTCGGACACTCACTCCTGGAGAAATTTCTCCCAACCAAAGATTTATTTGATTAATTAGGGTTTTATTAACTATTGTTTTGTTGGTTACATCATCAAAAG
The DNA here is from genome assembly GCA_014376355.1 of Arcicella sp. GTDB lineage: Bacteria > Bacteroidota > Bacteroidia > Cytophagales > Spirosomataceae > Arcicella. Next base: position 14,437 of record JACMRQ010000174.1, read on the forward strand.
TTATTGAGTCTCTATGTAAAAGGTTTTCAAAATAAATATCTTCGTTGCCTCTAAGTTCGATGTAATGGGCAGTATATTGTCCATATTTGCCAATACTATTTGAATCAACAACATTTGATGAACTGGTAACATTTAATAACTTTGGTTCTATTCGCTGAGCATTGAGGTACTGGAAATTATTACTGAATAATGGTTCAGTGATATTTTCGGTGATATAATTGGTAGTATCTTGAACTATATTTTTAGGCTTAAAAACATCCGCATCTATTTCATAGCCAAACTGCATTTGATAAAAATCTTTATCATTGAATTGAATGCCAATAGCCAAACCTTGGTCTTTGCCATACTGATACAGAGCATCTCTTGTATTACCAATGTTAGTAAGCCCATTGTCGCCGCCATTCAATTTCAATTCACCTTGAGCAAGTTTATCAGATTGTCTTAATAGCAAAATTGATTGAATGAATGAAGATTTGCCTTGTCCGTTTAAGCCAAGCAGAATATTCAAATTTCTTAATGGAAAATAATTCTTCTTGATAGACTTAAAGTTTATCAATTCTATTGCCTGTATCATATATTATGCTTGATAAATTATTTTTTTTATTAACCTTTCAATTTCATTATGGCGGTATATAACTCTATTTCTATCACCAGTTGAACTTGAAATTGAGGTAAAAAAAGTTGCATCTTCTTTTAATAAACTTCTTAGGCCTTCTTTGAATGCTATCTTATGTTCGTACAATAATGACCGTTCTTTATTGGTAAGTAAGGCAAACTGCGTAGCAATGGCATCAAACAATGCTTTGTTTATCGGAGGTAATCGGTATCCATCATAAATAACTTTTCGGAATGCCTCTTGTCCGAAAACCTTGTAGGCTAAATCCATTGCTTTTGTAAAATCTTTTATGATAAGTTCACGTTCTTCTTCGGTTTTATCATTGATGCTTGCCATTGCTTTACTCATGAAAGTATCTAAGTCGGGTACATAATTTTTATAACCAAATAGATAAAAACATAAAAATCTGTTGGCAAAATCTCTATCCAACATTCTGTGGGTTTTTATTCGTCCACCCGTTGCCCAAATAAAGGCTTCGTTTCTTCCTAATTCGGCAATAAACTTTGCTGGCTCGCCTTGAAACAAGGCATGACGGATTTCTTGAGGCTCTAATATTAGTCCGCCAGTATTGATACGTTTGAAGATATTAAACTTTACGTCGGTTGGTGTACCGGGCATAATCTTGTATATGACAACCTGAGCTTCTTCTATTACTCTTCTTAAATGGCTTAAATCGCCGCTGAGGTCGTCCCAAGACTTGCCATTTAGATGTGATAAAAATTCAAGGTTTGTGAGTCTCAATGTTTTTTCTACACAAAAATTGCGAATACTGCTTAGGCGTTGTAGCCCATCCACTACTAACCATTTACTATCATCGGTAGCATCGAAAAAGAAAGCTGGTAATGGGAACCGGATTAAAATAGATTCAATTAGGCGGCTTTGCTGTACTTTATTCCATAAATCATCTTGACGTTGAAAATAAGATTCTGTATTTAGCTGTACGGTTTTGTACATGATACGCTTGATGAGTGTATCTAATGAGGGCGTTTTGGTTTCGATATTGATTTTGGTAGGGTCGAAGGGATTATCCATTATCAATGGAGAATCCTCAGCAATACCTTCTTTTTCTATATCCTCTTGCTCTGTTTGAGGCAAATCTTGATTCTGCTCGGTAGGCAATATATCAGTATTGGTTATATCGTGTTCCATATTTGTACTATTTATAGACAAAATTGCGCATTTGTAATAATTGTTTTACCATATTTACTCCCCCCCAATTTCCTCTTCCTCTACCAAACTCAATTCATCTTCCAATTCTTCATAGCTTTCGTCTTCTAAGCTGGCTGGGATTTCATAATCTCTTACATCTATCTTGCCTGTTACTGCTTCAGATATCAAAATAGTTTTGTATTCCTCTATTAATGAAATTTCTCTATTTATTATAGAATTAAGCTGATTTTCGCTTTGAATCATTTCTACCAATTCTTCTTGTAAAGAGATTGGGGGTACAGGTATTTTCTCTTTTATTAAGTATCTTGGGTTTAATGGACGATTTCTTCCAGCCGAACCTCTTGAGTTACTATCTAAAATTAAATGACCCTCGGATATAGTAAAAAATGAGAAAAGAAATTCGGGTTTAATTACTTCAGGATAACATTTTAGTATTGGATATCTATGAGAAGCAACACAATTTTCATCAGATGAACTTGCCAGAGCAACAGCACCTTCCCAAGCAAATTGCCCACTTAAAATTACATCCCCTTTTTCAATGTAGCAGAAATTTGAGTCGCCCAAGTCTTTTCCTAAAGTTAGTTCTTTATGAAAAATGCCTCTACCTCTATTGTATAATCCTATTGGGGTATAAAATTCGTTATCTATTCGGTCTATTGGTCTTTGAACTAAATCTGTGATTGATGATAATCGCAGAAATTGAACTGATTCAGAATTTATTATTTTCTTGGTTAATGATTTTCTCCTTTCAACATATAATGCAAGTAGTTGTTTTTTCTTTAGAATAAAACGGGCGATTTTAGCAAGTTTGAAATCAAGAAAGGCGGCTATATTGGTCTGTTCTTCTAAGGGAGGAATTGGAATGGTGAAATTCTTGAAATTCTCTGCGGGTAAACGCCAACGACCTAACATTGAAACACCCTTTCCATGACCAAAAAAAATTTTTTGAGCATAGCAAAGTTGCAATACGTACAACAAGTATTTGCTATCGCTTTCTTGCTGTGTGAGCTTAAATACTCTATAATCAGGACTAATTACACCATGATATTTAGAAATGTCAACAAAACCAGTTAATAAGTCCATATGGTTCATTGCAAAATCACCAATTTCCGTTAATTGATATTTTGAATAATCCATAGCAAGTTGGCCTCCACCACTTGTGGTATCTTTTACCTTAATTCCTTTTTGGGTAATTGATAAAACGTTATAACCTAATTCCCCAACAATTCTTTTAATAATCTGGAATTGATGTTTAATTCGATATACTTTCCAATGTTCAGGAATGTTTTCAGCCCAGGCTAAATTGGTATTTTGATATTTATTGTATTTTCCTATTGTAGTCATTATTCTATTATCTCTTTTAATAAGCCCTCTGTTTCTTCCTCCAATCTCTTAATGTCCTCAACAATGCTATACATATCCCTTAAAGTTATATGCTTATAGAAATATTTTGTAAACGGGATTTCATATCCAATTTTAGCATTCTTAGTATCGTACCATGCCTCTTTGACAAAAGGAGAGACTTCTCTATTAAAATATTCTTTGATATCCTGTTTCATTGGAATATTTTCTGTGTCTTTGAGGTTTGTATCGGATTTTGGTTTACCTTTTAAATCTTTTAAAATATTTCCATTCTCATCTTTTTCAGGTTGATGAACAGTTATTTGGTAAAATCCAAAATCTTCATTATCAAAAATTTTACTGAAATCATTTTCTTCAAAAGCAAAATAGAAGTTTTGAATTGCTTTAATATGTTCAACGGATAGTTCGTTTCGTTTGCTTCCTAACGGCTTTCGCATTCTATTATAAAAAACATCAGATGAAGCATTAATTAATTGAACTTTCCCTTTCCTCTTTTCTTCTTTTACATTTGTTATAATCCAGACATATGTTGCAATACCTGTATTATAAAAAATATCGTTTGGTAATTGTACAATACACTCTAACAAATCATTCTCTAAAATATATTGGCGAATACCACTTTCGCCACTTCCAGCATCGCCAGTAAAAAGAGCAGAGCCATTATGAACGGAAGCAATTCTACTGCCTCCATCTTTTGGGTCTTTCATTTTAGAAAGCATGTGGAGCATAAACATCAACTGACCATCATTACTACGAGAGGTTAAACAAGTTACTTCCTTTTCCCCTTTGAATGTCTTAATCGGCAAATTAAAGCGAGTATCAATAATACTTGGCTTTTTGTCCGTTCCAACGTTGAGGTTGTCGTAATCCTGTTTCCAAGTTGTGCCATAAGGCGGGTTGGTAAGCATGAAATTGAATTTTAAGTCAGACTCAAAGCCATATTCGCTCAGGGTTGAACCGAACTTGATTTTATCGGGGTCTTCGCCTTTGAGTAGCATGTCAGATTTACAAACAGCGTACATTTCACCCGTATTTTCTTGGCCGTACAAATGAAAAGTAGCTTTTGATTTTATTTCACCTTCGGGGTCGGCGGCAAATTGTTTCGATTGCGTAAGCATCGCACCCGAACCCGCACATGGGTCATACACCAAAAATGTACCTTGTTGAATTTTTTCTTTTACTGGCAAATACACCAAGTGTGTCATTAGCTCAATGATTTCCCTCGGTGTAAAGTGGCGTCCTGCGGCGGCATTGGTTTTTTCATTGAATCGTCGAATCAAGTCTTCGAACATATAGCCCATTGCCATTGGCGATATTTTATCGGGGCTGAGTTCGACTTTGGGATTACAGAATTTTTCAATCAACGAAAATGTAATGCCTGTATCTTCAAAAGTTTTGAGTTGGTTACGAAACTTGAATTTTGTAATAATATCTTGGACGTTTTCGGAGAAACCGTTGAGGTAATCTAAAAAGTTGGTATCAATGTTTTTTGGGTCAGCCAACAGTTTTTTCATGGTAAACTGCGAAGTGTTGTAAAACGCCAAACCTGTTCCGTGTTGTTCGCTTGTGAGTAGTCCAGATAAATTGTCAATTTTATCTTTAAAAGCCTCGTAGGTCTCAAAGACTTTGTTTTTGGTTGGCTCAAGGGCTAAATCTAAGCGACGTAAGACCGTCATGGGAAGAATTACGTCTTGATATTGATTTTCAAGGAATTTGTTTATCAATACATCATCGGCAACTGTCCAGATAAAGTTAATAATAGGTTGAAGGGATTGGGTATTCAAACTCATATAATATTGTGGGGAATGGTTCTTAATCTAAAATTTAGTATTTTTTGTATTGTGCAATTTCGTAAAACTTAGGCATAAAACAAAAAAGAATATTGTGCCTACTTATTGGGTTTATTATGCCTATAAATCTTCATCATTCTGATTCAATCGTTCGGTAAACTGCTGAATGGTAGGTAAGGCCTGCTGAATCAGTGTAGGGAGTTGCGTGTAAGTATATTCGCTAACACCCATTGGTTTATTAGTATCGTGCAAGGCAAAATCCACCACCACATCATTTTTAGTTTTACAAAGCAAAATTCCAATGGAAGGTTTA
>JACMRQ010000175.1 GCA_014376355.1 Arcicella sp.
TAACTTTAGGAGAAGATGGAGCAACTCATCAAATTTTGGAAGATTTAGGTTTAATGAAAATGCTCCCAGGCATGACTGTTATCAATCCTTGCGACTATAACCAAACGAAAGCCGCAACTATTGCTGTAGCAGAATATGTTGGACCTGTTTATTTACGCTTCGGTCGCCCAGTTGTGCCAATTTTTACTGACCCTGACCAAGAATTTATTATTGGAAAAGCATGGACGGTGAACGAAGGAAAAGATGTAAGTATCTTTGCCACAGGACATTTAGTTTGGGAAGCCATCTTAGCGGGTGAAATTTTAGCTGAAAAAGGAATTGATGCAGAAATAATAAATATTCATACCATTAAACCTTTGGATGTAGATGCAATCTTAGCTTCAGTTCGCAAGACAGGCTGTGCAGTTTCAGCAGAGGAACATCAGATTGCAGGAGGTTTAGGTGACTCCATTGCTCAAGTTTTAATCAAAAATCATCTTGCTCCCTTAGAATATGTTGGCGTTGAAGATTCTTTCGGAGAATCAGGAACTCCTGCTCAATTAATGGAAAAATATGGTTTGAATGCAGCAGCAATTGTTGAAAAAGCAATAAAAGCAATCGCACGTAAGAATTCTTAAATTTTTGATTGTGAGTATGTTAACTCCACAAGAATGATGAATTCTTGTGGAGTTTTTTTTGAAAAAACGTTCTGAATGACCGAAAATAAATTAACCGATTCAGAAATATTAGCAAAATTCTCAGTTCCAGAAACCCGCAATTTTGCCTTTAATCAACTGATAAATATCTATCAGCAGAAAGTATATTGGCATATCCGTAAAATGGTTATTGATCATGATGATGCTGATGATTTAACACAGGAAACATTTATTAAAGTATGGAAAGCCTTAGATAATTTCAAAGGTGATTCTCAATTATTTACTTGGCTTTACCGCATTGCCACTAATGAATGTCTAAACCACTTAGCCAAAAAGAGAAGACGTTTTTTCCTACCTATTAATGATATTACGGAAGAATTATCCAATAAATTAGAAAATTTCGACATGATTTCTGGGGATGAAATTCAGTTAAAATTACAAAAAGCTTTACTCACTTTGCCAGATAAACAACGTTTAGTTTTTAATATGAAATACTACGATGATTTAAAATATGAAGAAATTTCAAAAATAACGGGAACTTCAGTGGGAGCTTTAAAAGCTTCATATCATTTGGCAGTTAAAAAGGTAGAAGAAAATCTAAAGAAATCAGTTTTTTGATAAATTGTTAAACCTTAACGTACTACAATTGTCAAAGAATTAAATTAAAAGTAAATTAATTCCTACAAATCAAAAGGATAATATAAATTAATGCAATTATGTATCCTACTGATCAATGTGGTTATAGTAATGAAAAATAAGAAAATTGATTTAGAAAATTTACCAAGGAAAAATATTTTCAAAGTACCTGAAAATTACTTTGAAAATTTATCTTCTCGAATACAAGCCGAAACTTCATCACAAACGACGGCCATTCCGTTAATTTCGTGGTCGAAACAGCGGACATGGGCGAGTATGGCGGCGTGTTCAGCAATTATAATTTTAGGATATTTCACCCTCATGCCTAAGCAAAACTCCATAGGTAACGAAGCCTTATCTGGTGTTCAAAATCACGAAATTGTAAATTATTTGATTCAAGAAAACCTCAATCAAGGTGATTTGGCAGAACAATTTGATAACAATAAAAGTATAAAAATAAAAGACTACGAATTATTAGAAAACTTAAAGGTTAACGACAGAGATATTTTGAGAAGTATTGATTTAGAACACATTGAAGAAGATATTTGATAACTTTAATACTACTATCATGAAAAAAATAAATGTAATTATCACCGTGTTAAGTGTATTTTTTATTCCAAATTTACAAGCACAGGACGATTATCCACGAGGAAAAGAGAAAATTAGAGCTGCCAAGGTTGGATTAATAACCAACCGTTTGAATTTATCGGAAGATCAAGCAAAAACCTTTTGGATTGTTTATGAGGAATTTGATAAGAAACGTTCAGAAATTAGAAAAAATATTCGACAAATGACTGCTGAAAGTCGAAATATTACTGCTTCGGATGATAAAATTTTAGCTGATTTAAAGGAAGTTTTGAGTCTAAAACAAAAAGCTGTGGATGTGGAAAAGGAATATATGCCAAAATTTTTAAAAACAATCAACATCCGTCAGCTATCAGAGTTGTTTAAAACTGAGCAACTATTTAATCAAATGTTGGTAAAAAAGTTAAATCGGACGGAAAACAAAGTAGAAAAAGAATAGATAGCATAAAAATCTACGGCACGATTAGTATCATAATCTATTTAAATACATCTATTTGTTATTAGTCTTTTAACACGTAAAGTTTCTAAAAGCCTCTTCAAAATTTTGAAGAGGCTTTATTTTTTAGAAATTCCCAATAATACCGCAAGTTTTATTTTTACTTTACATCTAATCAACTATACGGCTTTATTTCCTTCTGAATGTCCGAACAAGAACTACTAATACGATTACAAAAAGGCGATGAAACGGCCTTTAAAACTTTGGTTGAAACTCATAAAAAGAGGGTTTTCAATACAGTGTTGATAATTGTTCAAAATCTGGAGGAAGCCGAAGATATATCACAAGAAGTTTTTATGGAAGTATATCAATCTGTAAGTAAATTTAGGGGAGATTCAAAAATTTCTACTTGGTTATACAGAATTGCTACGATGAAAGCATTGGAAGAAATTCGTAAAAAGAAGGCAAAAAAACGCTTTGCTTTTTTTACAAATTTATTCGGAGAGGCTAATGAAGTATTACATGAATCTGTCGATTTTGTACATCCTGGAGTAGTTATGGAACAACAGGAAAATGCCTGTTATCTTTTTAAAGCAATTAATTTATTACCAAATAATCAAAAAATTGCCTTTACGTTGAGTACTATTGAAGGATTGAGTTATCATGAAATTACTGAAATTATGCAAATAACTTTGTCATCGGTTGAATCACTTTTATTTAGAGCAAAAAACAATTTAAGAAATTCTTTAAGTGACTTTTATAAAAATCAATACCAGTAATTATCATGGAAAATTTTGATAAAATAGAGCAAAAAGTTGAGGAAGCTATAAAATCTTTAGAAGGAATTATAGCTGCCGAACCTAAACCGTTTTTCTACACCCGCCTTCATACCCGTATGGAACAAGAATTATTACAACCTAAAACTATTTTGGGTTTTCAGTTAAAACCTGTTTATGCTTATTCTGTAATCATGGCATTGATTGTAATTAATACTTTTGCGATTTCTAATTTTAAAAATCACTATACTTCAACTTCACAACAGGAGTATTATAGTTTATATCAAGCTGAATAAATTTTAGAAAAATGGAGGAGTCTAAGAAAATAAAATCTTTGTGGTTGGCAATATTAGGATTGATCATCCTCAATATTTCCGTTTTGGGATGGGTGGGCTTTGGCAATAAATTAGGACATCAACCTAATGAACCACCACCGCCTGATGAAATTCCAAAACGATTGGGTTTTGATGAATCTCAAGTTCTGGCTTTTGAAAATATCAAAAATATACATTTCCAAAGAGTTAAACCTATCCGTGACCATATCAAAATAATGAAGTCAAAACTTTGGGAGGATGTAAAAAATGATGCTCCAAATGACTCTACTATGAAGGCTCAAGTTAGTGTTCTGGGTAATGAAATTCAGATAAATGAATATGAAACTTTTAAGCATTTACAAGATATTCGGAAAATATGTAATCCTTCACAAAAGAAAGTATTTGATAATGAAATAGTGCCATTATTTAATAAAAGAGAACCTCAACATCCACAAAGAGAAGAAAATAGGGAAGATAGAAAAAGATAATTCACACCCAAAACGGCATTTTTAAAAACATTTTACTAATAAATTTATGGTATTTATGCTCAAAATATTCGTTTTAATACGAAGCAAAACATGAAAAAGAAAATTTTGACCACAGTAGTAATGGCAACAATTTGTTGTCTGGCTTGTAAGGAAAGCACCGTTGTTACTCCTGCTACAACGGGAACAAATTATGGAACATTAATGCAAAAAGCATTTTCCGATTACGGAAACCAAACCGTTACAACCAGTATTGATGGAAATTATTTAGTAGTCACAACGACAACTGTTCCAGATCATAAAAGCCCTTATTTTGCTTCTTCTAATTCTCAATATGAAGCATATAATGGTACAGGTACATTTTCAAAAGCACCCAATACAATCGCTGTTGGCAACATTACCTTCAAAATTCCCATTAGTCCAGTCAAAGCAACAACTTCTCAAGCAACTCCATTAGGACCGATTGGAGTTGCCCTAAATGGTGTGGTTTTTTTCAATCAATATGCTGCTGGAGGTTCTCCACTGACCAACGAAATTTTTGGTTTTGACCAATACGGTGGACACCCACAACAACAAGGACAATATCATTATCACGTTGAACCACTTTATCTTACTGCAAAAAAAGGCAAAGACATTTTATTAGGATTTTTGACCGATGGATTTCCTGTATATGGCCCCTTAGAGAATGGTAAAACTGTAGCCACAAAAGATTTAGATGCTTATCACGGTCATACAAATGCAACAACCGAATATCCAGCTGGTATTTATCATTATCATATAACTGCTGATGACCCATACATAAATGGTAGTGGTTTTTACGGAACGCCTGGAACCGTTTCTAAATAATGGGGAAATTAGCGGTTCTTATTTTATTTTGCAGTCTCTTTGCTTGTAAAAAAAAGACTCCTAAAATTGAGTCATCCTCTTTCAAAATTCCTGATAGCCTTGTGGAATTGACAGATACTAATCTCTCGGAACGACAAGGAATTTTATACTATGCTCATAAACCATTTTCAGGTTTCGTTATTGAAAGTTATTTATCTAAAAAATTAGCTTTCAAAAATGGCTATTGGAATGGAAAATTAGAAGGAAAACAAGAAAAATGGTATTCGAATGGTTCAAAAATGGAAATTCGTTTTTATCACGCCAATCGAAAAATAGGGAAACATACAGGATGGTGGGAAAATAAGAAAATAAAATTTGAGTATTTTATCGAAAACGATGTTCCCATAAAAATGCACCGAGAATGGTATCCAAATGGTCAATTGTATTCTCTTTCAAATTACAATGTTAAAGGACAACCTGAGGGTACGCAACAAATTTGGTTTGAAACGGGACAGATAAAAGCAAATTATGTCATCAAAGATGGACGGAGATTTGGGTTTCTTGGAGCAAAAGGTTGTATGGGCGAAGGTGAGAAGAAACAAACGGGTTTAAATTTCAAGAAAAAATGAAAAAAATTATCTCATTTAGTTTCTGGATTTTAATTATTTCATGTTCTCAAAAACAAGAAACAAATCAAGAGAACAGACTTCCATTTTATCATACGGCAGATTTTACGCCTCAGTGGATTTCTGATAAATCTCAATTAGATACGCTTCATTCCCTTGCAAATTTTGAATTCACTAACCAAAATAATCAAAAAATAACGCAAGAAAATTTGAGGGGGAAAATTCATGTTGCCTGTTTTTTCTTTACGCTTTGTCCCAGCCTATGTCCTAAAATAATGGGAAATATGAAAGTAGTACAAGATTCTTTTCAACATGATAAAAACTTTATAATTGCCTCATACAGTGTAATGCCTGACCGTGATAGCGTTCCTATGTTGAGGAGCTATGCTACTAAAAATCAAATTATTGACAACAAATGGCATTTGCTAACTGGCGACAAAAAACAGATTTATCAATTGGCTCGTAAGTCCTATTTTGCTGATGAAAACTTGGGTGTTCAGAAAGGAGAAAATGATTTTCTGCATACCGAGAATTTCATTTTAGTAGATAAAAATCTTCGTATTCGTGGGATTTATAATGGTACTTTATCATTAGAAATTGAGCAGTTAATAAAAGATATCCGAGTATTACAAAAGGAGTAAACTTTAAATATTTTCCTTTTAAAAGACGTTCAGTATAAAACTAAATTTTACGAATAATTTCAACCTAAAATGCTTAATTCAATTACTGTAAAAAATCAATAAATGGAAGAATCAGATTTCTTGCAAAATTTAAAGGACGGCAATAAATCTGCTTTCAATCATTTACTTTCCCTTTATCGTGACAGAGTCATCAACATCTGCTACCGTTTCTTATTAAATCAAGATGATGCCGAAGATGTTTCACAAGAAGTATTTATCGAAATTTACCAATCAATCAAATCTTTTCGGGGTGATGCAAGGCTTTCTACATAGATTTATAGGATTGTACTTAGTGAGCATTTTAATCATCATTTTACTATTTAGCACATGAAACAGAATACATTATTTTTAGCATTCTTGATTTTTATACCCTTATCAATATCAACCACCATTTTTGCCCACGTTGGCGAACGTTATTCTGTCAAAAGTGAAACCTTTTATCTCAACGGACAACCAATTGAAGGACATTTTTTAATGACTAAAGATGATAAGATTTTTATTGAATTATCAAATGGGAAGTCTATTTCTGCCTCATTGACAAATTTTTCATTTTCAAATCAAAATATTTTAAGTCAGAAAATTGCTCGTTTAAAGCGATTAAATACTGCTAAAACTTTGACTAAAACTGAGCGTTCGAGCCTCCGTTTTAGCAACTTTTCGATATTTTTTCTGTTGTCTATAATTGTTATTACGTTCTTATTTATTCAAAACCGAAGTAATAATCAGTTCTCAAAGTATTCTTGTATTTTTGGAAGTTTCATCGTCTTTATTTACGCTTGTAAAACTACCGAAACAGTAATTCCCAACGCTAGTACCCCCAAAACCGACCCAGCTTTTATTGAAACCGTTTTCAGTTCATTCAAAACACTTGTTAAAACTCGTTATGACGATACTTATTTTTATGTAGAATCAGAAGGAATTCCTACTCATAACATGATGGTAGGCATAACGAGCTGGCAACAACAAGTACCTATTCCCCAGGGATATACTGGTACAAATGCTTGGTCAATTCCTCTAAAACCTGAATTATCCGATGCTCCTATCAGCTTGAAAACTAATTTATTGAAAGGTGCAGTTGCCATTGCAGGCAATGGTGTTCCAATCTTTAATCCCCTGAATAACAGAGGAGAAGATGCTTTTATCATTGGCGAATTAGACCAATGGGGAGGACATTGTGGCAAAGCTGACGACTATCATTATCATATTGCACCCCTACATTTTGAAGCAACAGCTGGTAAAAATCCCATTGCAATGGCCTTAGATGGCTTTGCGATTTATGGCTCAAAAGAACCTGATGGGACTATTATGCAAGCCTTGGATACTTATCATGGACATTTAATCAATAGTGGTGTTTATCATTATCACGCAACCACCACTTACCCTTATTTCATTGGTTCAATGCGTGGAAAAATAACACTTGACCCAACCACAATTGCTCCAGAAAATCAAATTACGCCTCAGGCAAAAATGACCCCGATTCGTCCAGCGGGAGAGCCTTTGAGGGGTGCGAGTATTACCAATTTTAAATCAACGGGTACGAATGCTTACTCTTTGGAATATACGGCAAATAATTTAAAAGGGTACGTCAATTATAGTTGGGATGCCACTAACAAATATAACTATACGTTCATCGGAACGGATGGAAAATCGACTACTTTTTTTTATATTAAAAAATGATTACGCTAAACAAATCAATCTTATGAATCCAATAAAAATCATTGCTTTGCTAATAGTCGGATTTCTTAGTTCTTGTAAAACAGAAACTATTGATACGGTTGTCCCAACCACAAATACCTTTACTGCCGAAAGTTCGGCTTTTACCAATAAAGGTACTTTACCCGCAAAATACACTTGCGATGGTTCAAGTATTTCCCCACCAATTGCTTGGAAAGATGCACCGACAGGCACAAAATCTTATGCAGTAATTATGCACCATATTCCACCAACGGGCGATAAGCACGTCTATATGTTGGTTTATAATATTTCAAATTCAGTGAGTAGTTTAACAGAGAAGACTTCTAATGTGGGCTTGTTTGGGATAAATACAGTAAATGGAAAGACGGAATATACGCCTCCGTGTTCGCAAGGGCCAGGAGCAAAACTGTACGTTTTGACAGTTTATGCACTATCGGCAGAACCCGTTTTAGGGGTTGCACAATCAAAAGTTACGATGGATATTTTATTGGATTCCATAAGCAAGACTACGCTTGGAACGGCAGTCATGAATGTAAATTATACTCGCCCATAACAATGAAATAGTTCAAAATAAGACTTTCATTAAAATTTGCCAAAGTAAAATAAATTATAAAACTTGTACACCTAAGCCTTGATAATCAATTAGTTGTTCTACTGAAATAGTAGTATCTGTAAGCATAAAGTCAATTTGTGGGTAAGAACAAACAACATAATTTTCAGCCGTATTGAGTTTATCTGCTGTTACCAATGCAATAGTTTTAGCAGAAATCTCCACCATCCTTCGCTTTACTACACTTTCCTCCCAATCGGGCATGGTAACGCCAATTTTGTGATGCATTCCACACACGCCCAGCAAAAAAATATCCGCCCTTATTTTACTAAGAAGTTCAATAACTTCTGTTCCGTAGGTATTTTGGGCATCTTTGAAAACCCTCCCTCCTAACATAAATAACTCAATAGTTGGATGTTCACACAAAATTTGAGCAATGGGAATACTGGTAGTGAAAACAGTTGCCTTCAAATCGGGCGACATAAGTCTTGCCACTTCCATGTTCGTTGAACCATTATCCAACACAATCACCTGCCCGTCTTTAAAAAACTGTTGAGCTTTTTTTGCCAATACTAATTTTTCTTCGTGGGCAATATTGATTCTCTCTGATAATTTATAAGGACTCGGTGATTTTGGAATTGCTCCACCATGAACTTTTTTTAAAAGTCCATTTTCGGCTAATTCATTCAAATCTCTTCGGATGGTATCGTCCGAAACATTCAATATTTCAGATAATTGTACAGATGAAACTCGCTGGTCAGTTTCCAACATTTTTAAGATTATCTGTAAACGTTCTTCTCTAAGCATGAATTCGGTTTTTATCGTTTTATTTTACACAAATTTAATATAAAATTTGCAATCGTGCGTTTTTATTCGGTAAATTTGTTGGAATATTTAAAAATACTGAATAAAACCGAAGTAAAATGCAAAGATTATTAATTGACATGGATGATGTGATGGCCGATACTGGTCAAAAAATTATCAATACAGTGAACGATGCTTGTAATAGCAGTTATACCAAAGAAATTTTAATTACTAATCCTAAAGCAAAAGAGGAATATCAGGAAAAGTACCTTACGCAAAAACACAAGTTATGGGATAAAGGCTTTTTTAGAGACATTCCATTAATGCTTGACGCTCAAGAAGTTATTAAAAATTTATACGGAAAATACGAAATATTTATTGTTTCAGCCGCCACAGAATTCCCAAATTCAATGTCAGAAAAATTGGAATGGTTAGAAGATTATTTTCCCTATATTGGCTGGAGTCATACTGTTTTTTGCGGACATAAATGGATGATTAGGGCCGATTATATCATTGATGATCATGAGAAAAACTTGATTAATTTTACGGGAACAGGCTTACTTTTTGATGCTCCACACAATAAACATATTACTGATTTTCAAAGAGTTAACTCTTGGAAAGAGGTTGAAAAATTATTAATGTAACCCATTTATTTATCTATTTTTAAAAAACATTATTGAAACGATGAAAATTGACCACCTGGCGATTTGGGTTGACGATTAAGAAATAATGAAAACCTTTTTTTTAACCTATTTCAGTAAGCCAAGAACGACAGGTGATGGGTATTTTGAAAGTGCGGTTTTAGACCCAGAAGAAAACTATTTAGAAATTTCAGCATAAACTGCTCATCATAGAATCTATAAAATTATATAAAAATTTATTTTGGAAAATATCGTTACACATACAAATAATGGGCGAATAGCTCGTGCTGCCACTAATTCATTATTTTTTCTTTGTGGTATTAGTTTTGCTTCTTGGGCATCACGTATTCCCGATGTAAAAGATTTTTTGAACCTTAGCGATGCAGCTTTAGGTTCCGTACTTTTTGCAATGCCCATAGGAAGTTTAACAGCTTTGCCCGTTGCTGGCGTAGTAATCGGCAAATTTGGTAGCCGAAATATCACCATGCTTGCCATTGTTTTTTACATTATTGCCTTGCCCCTGTTGGGTCTTGCACAAACACCTATCGCATTAGCTTTCGCATTATTTATCTTTGGATTTGGAAGTGATATGTTAAATATTTCGATGAATGTACAGGCGGTTAATGTTGAAAAAATTCAGAAAAGGTCGATTATGTCTTCTTTTCATGCCATTTTTAGCATTGGTTTTATGATTGGGGCTGCTTTAGGGGGTTTAATTGCTAAACAAGGCATAACGCCATTTCAACATTTGACGGCGATTGGAATTTTTGATTTATTGCTGGCAATGGCGGTTTATAAATTCCTTACTGTTAATGATGAAAAATCAAGCGAGTCTCAACCGTTATTCGCTTTACCCGATAAATCACTGATTTTATTAGGAATAATTGCTTTTTGTGGAATGTTGTCGGAGGGAGCAATGGCAGATTGGAGCGTACTATATTACAAACAAGTTCTGAATAATCCGAACGGATTTGCTACCGCAGGATTTACCGCATTTTCAATTTTAATGGTAGTGGGAAGAATTTTTGGGGATAAAATTGTTCAAGCGTTTGGACTTCGTAAAACATTGTTATTCAATTGTATAATTGTATTCATAGGAATGTCAGTTGCTTTAATTATCCAAAATCCTTATACGGTTATTATCGGTTTTGGAATTACAGGCTTAGGACTCTCAACGATTGTTCCTTTAATTTATGGTGAAGCTGGACATTCAAAAACAATGTCGGCTGGTGTTGCTTTAGCAGCTATTACAACTGTTGGCATGGCAGGTTTTTTAATTGGTCCCGTATTAATTGGCTATCTTTCTGATTTTTCTTCTCTACGAATTGCCCTTTCATTACTGATATTTTTAGGACTTTTCGGGGCATTTCTTACTACAAAAATTAAATAAATTATAACTTTGAAGGTTGAGGCTTAAACGGATTTTCAAAGGTATTAACTCCACGAGTATTTAATTTTCGTTTGAAAACTTTGCTATTGCAGGCTACAAATATTGTATCAAAATCCTTGCCTCCAAAACATAAGTTAGCAGCCCCACCTGTTGGCATAGGGATAATAGCATTTACTCTCCCTAATTGGTCAAGAACCTGAATCCCTAAATTAGTCGCAACATATATTCTCCCATCTTTATCACATTTCACACCATCTGCCCAAGCATTTCCAGTCAAATCATTGCTATGTAACCAGCCAAAACGTTGTTTATTAATCAGTTTTCCATCGGTTTGAATTTGATAAATCCAAAGCCAATGTGTAGATGATTCTGTTACATATAATTGCGTTTGGTCGGGCGAAAAAGTTAATCCATTCGCATATTTCAAACCTTCATCAAGCAAAACTTTCTCCCCATTGGGACGAATCAGGTACAATTTACTTGGTTTTTCACTTCCATCGGGAGCAGTAATGTATATATTTCCATTTTTAGAAATCGCAATGTCATTTCCAGCAATACTATCTGCCAAAATTATTTCCTTTTCATTAGAATCATAACTATACATTTGTTTGGTTCTACTCGAAACGGTATATCTTTTTCCATCAATACCAATTGCAGTTCCACTTGCTCTTTTGGCATCGGTTTTAAGGGCTGTTACTTTACCATCAAGTCCAATTTTATAGGTAATTGATTTAGGAATATCTTGGAAGAAAACTTCTCCTTTTTCATTGGCAATTGTGCCTTCCGTAAAACCATAATCCTCTCCTACTAACTCCCAACCTTGATTTTCAAGGAGAATATCTTTCAAAAATTGATTTTTATTTTGAGCAGTTGGTGTAATTTTTTCAGGATAATTTTTCCATAACCAACGCATAGCATTTGGGAAAATTGACGTACCATGTTTACCGTTATGTCCCCCTTCGCCCCAAACGCTTTTCACCTCATAACCCGCAAAAATCAGCGCTCTTTCCATCATTTCATTTGCTTTAAACCAATCTCCACCATAAATATTCAAGTCATTTGCTCCATCTTGTAAAAAGACTCGGATATTTTTGGGTTCATATTTACGAATTAGCGTGGGATATTGGTCTGCACCACGCAAACCCACATACGTTCCAATCGTACTAAAAACCTTTGAAAAAGCATCTGGACGTTGCCAAGCGGCAGTAAAAGCACAAACTGCTCCACTACTCGACCCACCAATTGCTCTATCATTTGCCATTTTTGACAATTTAATTTCACGTCCATTAGCAGTTCTCATTTTTTCAACCTCGGGCAAAACCTCCTCTAAAATAAATTTTGCATACGCATCACCTAAGCCATCATATTCAAAACTACGGTTAAATCTATCCAGAGATTCATTTGGATTCGAGGATTTCACTCGCCCAGGCATCACAAAAACCCCAATCGTAATGGGTATTTCTTTTCTATGAATCAAATTATCAAACACTGTTGGAGCTTTCCATTGAATCCCATCTTGATTTATATACACACAGGCAGGTTTATTAGGACGATATTGAGCGGGTACATACACCCAAACCTCACGCCAAGTACCAGAAAAAATCTTAGAATCTTCGAAAGTAAATTTCAAAACCTCTCCTTTAGGAACATTTAACTGTTCAATTGAAGCAGAATCTTCTGGATATGATTCCGTTGGGGTTTGCGAGAAAAGAAAATTTGGAGAAATTAAAAAAAATAGTGCAAAAAGATTTTTCATAAAAATTTAGGGAAGTGATTAATTTTCAGAAATTTACAAAAAAGACCATCTGGTTTACAAATGGCCTAAGTTAAAATATTTAGAAGTATGAGTCTATATTAAAAAATTTGCTTTAAAGACAATTGCCTGCGGAGACGGATTCCATCTCTCGCAGACACTGTACACCATTAACCATTTTTATAAACAAAAACAAATCAAATTGTCCTAACAAGTAAGGCAATGATATATATCTATTAAATTGCTGGAGAATTACGTAAATTCACCAAACAATGCTATACTATGCTAATCTTTTATCACACAAATATAAAAATATTTTTTCCTATTCAAAATTTTTTTGTAATATTTTATGATAAAATATGTTAATCACATTGTGGCATCTTAAAATCCATTTTTTTGTCTGATTGAAACCAACTATAACAGAAATTCATGAAAAGTATAACATTTATTGATAATTCAAGTAAACCTAAATTTCAACAATTGATTGACTTCATCATTAATTCAATTGAGGATGGCACCTTACTAAGGGGGCAAAGATTACCATCAATTAATGAGATATCTAAAAGCTCTGACATCGCTCGGATGACTGTTGCAAAGGCGTATGATGAGTTACGTAAATTAGGTTTAATAACATCGCATCATGGGAAAGGATTCTATCTTGCAAGTACCGATACCCGTACGCAATTAAATGTTTTTGTACTTTTTGATGCTTTAACTCCGTACAAAGAAATTTTATATGATAATTTAATGTCTAGTTTGGGTGAGGGAGTTAACGTCAATATTTTTTTTCACCATCATAATTTAAAAGTCTTTGAAAATTTATTATTGAACAATTTAGGACACTATAATTTTTATGTGGTAATGCCTCACTTCAGAGAGGACGTAACAAAAATATTACAAAATATACCCAAAGAAAAGTTATTAATTTTGGATATTGATACGCCTAAATTAGGAAATGATTATGCTATTTTATGTCAAGACTTTGAAAAAAATATCTATCGTGGACTTTCAGAGGCTATTTTTTTATTAAGAAAATACCAAACTCTGTCCTTAGTTTTAAGTAGTAAGAATTTTCAATTTACACCCATTGGCATTATAAAGGGCTTTGAAGAGTTCTGTGAACACAATGGCATTAGCTACGAAATAATTTCCAATTTAGAAGAAGAAGAACACCTGCAAAAGGATCATGCTTATTTGGTTTTTAGAGAAAATGATTTAGTTCGGTTTATTAATTGGTCAAATAAAAAAGGCTGGAAATTAGGTGAAGATATCGGGTTGATTTCTTATGATGACACACCCATTAAAGAGATTTTAGCGGAAGGTATCTCGGTGATTTCTAATGACTTTGCACTCATGGGTAGGCGGGCGGCAGAAATGATTTTATCCCGTGAAAAAGGAAGATTTGTAAATGAAAGTCAGTTTATTGAGCGGAAATCTTTGTAAGGATTTCCGCTCAATAAAACTCAAATTTCGGATTTTTTTAATTTGTTTAACCTCCACCGCACGAGTTAATACATGATAATTAACCCTGCAAAAAAGGTAGCTACCGCCCTTAGAACCCAATGTTGTCTTTTCTTCCCATCTTTAATACAATCAATATTCTCAAAAGAATCTGTCAATCGAGAATGATGATTAGGTCTCGATTCTTAAGCATACCATAAATCACTATTTTTATCTTCAATAATATTTGAAATATTTGGACGGGCATACATCCAATTTCCAAGAAGGAGAATAGTAAAAGTGAGTATAGATTTCAAGGGTTTCATCAGATTTATTGAATCAAGTTGACGATAATTTCCAATAATACAATAGAAACTTCAATAAATCAATAAACGCAAACTACTGAAAATCAATTTTTTAGCTTAACAATTCCTCTTATAATCAGAATACTAATAACCAACCAAATTAAAGTTTCGATAATCAAATATATTCGATGTAGAAGATAAAAGTTGTCCTGATTAATGATGGTATGCTTTTCAAAATCTAACAAATCTGTAAAATAATAGTGCAAGAGAAATAACAACAACTGAAAGCCAATAATGCTAATAGCAGCTATTTGTTCGACAAGACTATTGGCTGTAAACTCCTCATTATGAAGACAATAGGCATACGTTAGAAAAACAATTAGACTGAAAATATTCAAATAAACGGTTACTTGTTGCGTAATAAATCCCATTTCTATATGCGAACCTAATACTTGCATTCCGACCGTTACAACAATGCCTGAGTAGAACGTGAATGCTCCCCACCAAATACTTAAAATTATGATTTTTAGTTGATTATACTTCATTCTTCTTTTCCAAAACCTCCACCCCCTGGAGTCCATATTGTTAGGATATCACCTTTTTCGGCGGAAAATTCAGTCGAAGAAAAGGTAGTTCCATCCAATTTTCTGAGTAAATGTTTTCCAGTTTTTCCATTTTCACCACCTTCTAATCCATAAGGTTGTTGTTCTTGATGTTGTCTAATTAAAGAAACTTCAACATTTTCCAAAAACTCAATTTCTCGAATTATACCGTCTCCACCCTTAAATCGCCCATTTCCACCCGAATTTTCTCGAATTTCAAAACGATTCAAATGAACTGGATAACGCAACTCCATCACCTCAGCATCCGTAATTCGGGTATTTGTCATGTGCGTATGAACGCCTGGTATCCCTGCAAAATTTTCTCCTGCTCCGCTCCCACCGCAAATGGTTTCGTAGTAACCAAATTTATCATTTCCAAACAAAAAGTTATTCATCGTTCCCTGTGAACACGCTACAATTCCAAAGGCTTTTAAAAGGGTATCCGTTAATCTTTGACTTACTTCGACGTTTCCACCCACTACGGCAGGACATTTTTCTGGGTCGTCTGGAAAGTTGGGATTTAGCATTGAATTATCAGGAATTATCAATTTTACAGCTTTTAAAATTCCATCATTTAAAGGTATTTTTTCATTTAATAACAATCGTAAAACATAAACTACCACGGAATTTACAATGGAAATATTGGCGTTCAAATTTCCATGATGAGTTTTAGCACTTCCTGTAAAATCTATAATACATTCATTTTCAGTTATTTGAACTTTAACTTTGATCTTACTGACAAGTTGAAAATCTCTATAACTGGTAGCATCCAAAAATTCTTCTGCTTCATAAATTCCTTTCCCAAATATTTGCAGACGCTCTTTCATTTTCTGGGTAGAATACGTTTTCAAACGATTCATGTAGAAATGAACTTTCTCTAAACCATGGAATTTAACCAAGTTTTGCAACGCTAATTCACCATTTCTATTAGCGGCTAAAGCTGCGTTTAAATCGGCTAAATTCTCATCCACAGACCGACTTGGATACTTTGAAGAGGTCAAAAGTGATGTAATTTCTTCCCAATTAATTTCTCCATTTCTGACCAAATACATAGGCGGAATCACAACGCCTTCTTCAGCTAAATTAGTAGAATTTGGGGGCATCGAAGCAGGACGAATACCACCAATTTCAGAGTGATGGCAACGATTAACTACATAGCCAATCAACTGATTGTCAAATGAATAAACGGAAGAAATCAAGGTTATATCGGGCAAATGAGAACCACCATATTTTGGGTGATTCGTGATGACAACATCACCTTTTTCAATTTTAATATGCTTCAAAACATTTCTCACGCATACTCCCAAACTACCCAAATGCACGGGAATATGCGGGGCATTAGCAATCAATTCTGCCTCCTCATCCAACACAGCACAAGAGAAATCTAACCGTTCTTTTACGTTTACCGAAAGAGCAGTTCGTTGCAAGAGAACGCCCATATTCTCAGCAATCGACATAAAACGGTTCGTGAAAAGTTCAAGTTGCGAGGCTTCGTTGGAATTACTAAAATTAGAAAAAGAAAGCTGTTCAATCGTATTCTGGTTTACAATAGAAATACGTCCAGTTCCATTTTCATCCAAAATAAATTCCCAATCCATTTCAATAACGGTTGTGCTAAATCTATCTAACAACAAAGCAAATCCTATAATTTTTGCTCCTGATTTTAAATTTTCACGGATAAAAACTGGAACTGATTGAAATTTATTTTCAACCAAAGCTTCAATAAAGTGAGTGGGTTTTGGCAAATATTCTTCAACAAGTTGTTTACTTACATTTTCCGTAATTTCAATCGCTGTTTTCTCAGAACCAATCACCCGAATACTTTCAATTTCAATCGCTCTATTTTCTACCCAATGACCAAAAATAGAAATATATTTTTCTTTAAATTTACCAATAACCTCTTCATAATCAGACCATTCAATTTCTAAACTTGAATCTTGTCCTTTAAATCTTATGTATAAAAAATGATTTTTGAATTGAATATTTGATTTTAAAATACCATCATTTTCCAATTTTTGAATAACCTGAACCTCTAATTTTTCAAAATTTTGGCACAAATTTTTGTTTAAATCCTCATTAAAAGTTTTCAGTAATGAAGCCTCTGCAAATCGTTCGATTCGAGCTTTTGATATTCCAAAAGCGGACAGAATCCCTGCATCTTTTGGTAAGAGTATCGTATTAATATTTAACAATTTGGCAATTCCACAAGCGTGCAATCCACCCGCTCCACCAAAAGCAACGAGAACATAATGGGTAGTATCATAACCTTTAGCAATGGAGATTTTACGGACCGTTTCTGCCATTTTTTCATTAGCAATAGCTCTAAATCCTTCTAAAATTTCTTCTCTACTTAATTGATTATCAGAAATTTGCAACAATTCTTGCAGTTTAAATTCCGCATTATTTGGAAAAACAGGTATTGAAAACTGAGTAGCATCTAATCGCCCTAATAATAAGTTTACATCTGTAATTGTAAGTGGACCACCCGCTCCGTAACAAGCAGGACCAGGCGTTGAACCCGCACTTTCTGGACCAACGGAAAGTTTATATCCATCAAAAGAACAAATTGAACCACCACCTGCCGCCACTGTTTCAATCGCTAAGGAAGGACTAAAAATATGGGCATTTCCAATTTGTTGTGAAAATTGATACTCGAATTGACCATCGAAACGTGCAACATCAGTACTTGTTCCACCCATATCAAAAGCGATAAAGTGCTGAAAATTAGCTTGTTGAGCAATGATTGAAGCACCCATAACGCCACCCGCAGGCCCTGAGAAAAGACTATCTTTTGGATAAAAATTATCCGCCCGCACCAAACTCCCCGCACTGGTCATGACTTGCAAAGATTGACTGGGTAATTTATCAATAATATTCTGAATATAATTGGATATGATGGGGGACAAATAAGCATTAACCACCGTTGTTTCTGCTCGATTGACAAATTTAATTTGCTGACTTAATTCAGTAGAAACATTGACAAATTTGAAATATTTTAAGCATAAATCTTGTAGTATTTTCTCGTGCAAATCATTACGATAAGCATTTTTTAAACAGATGGCAACAGATTCAATTCCTTGATTTTTTAGGGTTTGAATCGAATTTTCAATAGTAGAAAAGTCAATATTTTTAATAATTTTACCTTCATAATCAATCTGTTCATCAATTTCCACAACTATATCATGAAGCGGTTTTGGACGAATAATGTTCAAGGCAAAAATATCTGGACGTGCTTGATTTCCAATAAGCAGTAAATCCTTAAATCCCTTTGTAACGACAAAAGCAGTCTTTGCTCCTTTCAATTCCAACAAAGCATTTGTGCCTTTTGTTGAACCCATTCGCATTTGAATTGCTGGAAATTTTTCGTGTAAACCTGTCTCAGTAATAAGTCTTGCTCCCAAAATTGGTGCTTCTTCACGGGAAGTTAGTGCAAAACTGAATACTTGATTATTAAATACTGTTGGCAAATATTGATCAATTTCAAGGACAGAATTTTCTACATCAAAAGACTTCACATTTGCTTTGAAACAATCTCCCAAAATTAAAAAGAGATAATCTTTTAGAATATCTCTTTTCAAAAACCAAGTTTGTTTTATTTTAAATTTAGTACTTGAAATGTGCTCAATAACTTCTCCTCTTATCGAACTATTTGAAAGAATTTTAGTTCGATATTCAGTTCCAAAATTATCAGTAGCTATACAATCAGTAAAAGTTCCGCCTGTATCAATCGAAATGTGAAAAATTTTATTCATGGAAAAATTAAAAATCTATATGTACGTTCAACCACTCTGATTCAAATCTTGCACCAAATTTTTTATAGAAATTAATAGCTGGTTCATTCCAATCCAAGACCTGCCACATTAAACCTGTACAATCAGATTGCCGAGCTTTTTCGATAGTTGCTTCCAACAATTTTTCGCCTAATCCTTGTCCACGCATGATTTCAGAAACAATCAAATCCTCCAAATAAAGGCGTTTGCCTTTCCAAGTTGAATAGCGATAATAATATAAAGCCATTCCGACGATTTTTTCATCAACCTCCGAAACGATTGAACCAAAAATCGGATTTTCTCCAAAACCGTCCAAATACATCTGCTCAATGGTATTTGTCACTTGCTCTGGTGCTTTTTCATACAGTGCTAATTCTTTGATTAACTCAAACATTATGGGTACATCTTCACGCACACTTTCACGAATAATTATCGACATTTTTTAAAAATTATAAATTACTTACCAAAAACTAATTCTCCGAAACCTGCATTTTATTCATTATTCACATATCCTTCCCATTTTTCAATCACATTCTGAATTTCAATTGGAAGTTCAGAATCAAAGTGCATAAATTCATTCGTTTTAGGATGAATAAAACCTAAAGATTTAGCGTGAAGTGCCTGTCTGGGACACAATTTGAAGCAATTATTAACAAACTGCTCATATTTTGAGAACAAAGTTCCTCTTAAAGGTTTATTTCCACCATAAGTTTCATCATTGAAAAGTGTATTTCCTATAAATTTCAAATGAACCCGAATCTGATGCGTTCTTCCAGTCTCTAAATTACACTGAATCAAGGAAACATACCTGATTTTTTTCAAAATTTTATAATGCGTAACCGCTTCTTTCCCCATCAAACCTTCAGGGAAAACCGCCATAATTTTACGGTCTTTCAAACTTCTACCAATATTTCCTTCAATAGTTCCTTCCTCAGATTTAGGTTCTCCCCAAACCAAAGCATTATAAGTTCTTTGGATGGAATGATCATAAAATTGTTTCGCCAAATGGGTCATAGCTTGGTCAGTTTTGGCTACTACCAACAAACCAGACGTATCTTTATCAATTCTATGGACTAATCCTGGACGAATTTCCCCGTTTCGATGAGTCGGCAAATTCTGAAAGTGATACACCAAAGCATTTACCAGAGTCCCATCCCAATTGCCGTGTGCGGGATGAACAACCATCCCAGAAGGTTTGTTTACTACCA
>JACMRQ010000176.1 GCA_014376355.1 Arcicella sp.
CCGAACGATTTTAAGAGTAACTTTAGTCATTCTCAAGATATTTTGATTGCCTTAATGAGTTAATATTATCAAATTAGGCGGAAATTCTGCTCATTAAATTTGTAAAATTTATTCCTAATAAGATTTCTAAAGGAGATTTTGAAATAGTTTTTTAGCGTTTTCATACGAGAGATGCAGATAAGGGAAATGAGGGATTTATAATCCAAAAATATCTATAATTCATTTGATTTGAATCTCTGTTATTTTAATTTTTTATGTCCCTTTCTGCATTCCTGCACTTTTGCATTTCTGTTAAAGACTATTCCGTCCGCAAACTCTTCACAGGATTCGCTAAAGCCGCCCTTGAAGACTGCCAACCCACTGTTATTACCGCAATCATTCCAGTAACGAAAATCGCTACGGCAAATACGCCTACTCCTATCTGAATTCTGTATTCAAAATCTTGTAGCCAACTATTTAAAACCCACCAAGCGGTAGGAGCAGCAATCGCAAAAGCAATTAGAATTAGAAAGGAAAATTCTTTCCCAAATAACCACAAAATTTGTCCTACTGAAGCTCCCAGCACTTTTCTCACGCCAATTTCTTTGGTCTTTTGGGCTACCATAAAACTCACCAAACCGTAGAGTCCTAAACAACCAATCAAAATAGCAATCAAAGCAAAGGCTTGAATTAGCCCCAACATTGCCGTTTCCATTTGGTACATTTTGCCAATGGCTTCATCATAAAATTCGTATTCAAACACAAAATCAGGGAAGGTTGCACTCCAAATTTTATCTAATTTTTTGATAGTATTTTGAGAATCCGCCATGTTCATTTTTACCGCTACAGTTTGGTACATGTGCGTCATGGTACTGAGTGCCAAAGGTGGAATTTTTTCGTGCAAAGTCATTACGTGATAATCTTTTACAACGCCTACTACGGTTCCTGTTTTGCCCCAAATAATCATTTTTTTATTCAAGACATCATTATTAGTTTTCTCGCCCAGACGTTTAACGGTTTCTTCATTTACTAAAAATTCTCGTACTGTATCAGAAGGCATCAGGTTTCGTCCCGCCACAACTTTCACTCCATAAAGGTTCAGATAGTCAACATCAGCGAACTTAATATAAATGCTAAATTTCTCAGATTCTTTACGATTATTATACTGTACGTCTGTCGTATTTTGGTTTTGAGACATCGGAGGCGTATTTATCAAAGAGACTTTTTCAATGGATGAAATACTCTTAAACTGTGTTTTCAGAGTCTGTAATTTAGTCGCATTGTCGTTCTGAGGAACAGGAATTTGTAGGATTGCATCATGTTTAAATCCCATTTCTGACTTAATAAAATGATTCATCTGTGAACTCACGACAATCGTTCCAATAACTAAGATTTGAGTAATCACGAATTGCGTTACAACCAAGGCTTTTCTGATGGAAACTCCCCCTAAACTTTGGGTACTAATTCTACCTTTCAGAGCCACCACAGGATTAAATCCACTCAACACAAAACCTGGATAAGAGCCTGAAATAAAGATAACTACCACAATTGTAAGGATGAAAATTATCCAAAAATGAAGGTCAATTAATTCAGCGAAAATCATTCGATAGCCAATTAACTCTTCTTGCCAATTACTTAAAAGGGGGAAAAGTGCTGATGATAAAATGTAAGAAATAATACCAGCAACGATAGTAATAATGGCAGTTTCGGCAATAAATTGCCAGAATAATTGCCCTCTTGAACTTCCCATAACCTTCCGAACGCCCACTTCTTTTGAGCGTTTGAGGGCTTGAGCAGTTGCCATATTAATGAAATTTATACAGGCAGTAATCAATAAAAGAAAGCCGATAATTCCCAAAGTAGTAATCATTCTTTTTGGAATTACACCGCTATAATTATCATTGAAGTGAATATCCGCAAGTGGTTGAATGTGTAAAAGTCGAGATTTTCTTTCTTCAGCATTGGTGTAATGTTTCGCCATGAAGGCAGGAGTCAGTTTTTGAACTTGGGCAATTGTGGTATTAGGTTTCAATAAAGCATAACATTGTGTAGCACTATTTACACCACCCCAGTGCTTTTTCATATTCTCTGGAAAACTTGGGTCGTATGTGTCACGAGTTGCATAACTGGCTATCATCGCACCTTTTATATCCGTATTGGAAGGAAAATCTTGGATAACACCCGCTACTTTTACGTTTAATTTTGCATCAAAACGTAATATTTTGCCGATTGGATCAGTGTCCCCGTAATATTTTTTAACCGTTTTCTCCGTTAAAAAAACAACGTTCGGTTGTTTTAAATCTTGAACATTACCCTTCAATATCTTAATATCAAGGATTGAAAATAAATCGGGTTCAACAAAAAATACGCCACCGTTATCTTCTTTAAATTTCTTGGTTGGTACATTTCCTTCCATCAAAGCTACCGTAACATTATTTTCAGTATAAACCATCGAAACTTCCTCTAAAGGAGCAATTTCCGAACGAGCAGCCTCTCCCAAAGGGGCAGGAACGCCAGCGGTATGAAATTCGCCATCGGGCGTATTGAATAAAGAAACTATCCGAACTATACGGTCGGCTTTTGAATGATATTGGTCAAAGCTCAGGTGAAATTTTACCATCATAAAAATCAAGATAGCACAAGTTAGTCCGAGAGTTAATCCCAAAACGTTGAGGGCGGTATATGCCTTGTAGCGAAGCAATGTTCGATAGGCGATTTTTAGGTAGTTTTGTAACATATTTATAGAGGAAGGGAGACTGAAGGAAAGGAGGAATTTTACCTACTTAATCCTTGAATACCTGTCATTAAAACTTATCTTTTCTTGTTTGAATTAATCCTTGAAGTATGGCTGAAATTTTCTTGGTTTTTTCGAGTAACTCTAAACCATTTTCTTTACGACAAAACGTTCTCCATAACAACCTGACCATCAAGCATTCTAATAATTCTGTGGGCATAACGAGCATCATGTTCCGAGTGGGTAACCATCACAACGGTTGTTCCATTGCTGTTTAAATCAGTTAATAGTTCCATAACTTCATTCCCATTTTTTGAGTCCAAATTACCCGTTGGCTCATCGGCAAGAATCAATTTTGGGTTATTCACAACGGCACGAGCAACGGCACAACGTTGTTGCTGTCCACCCGATAATTGTTGTGGAAAATGGTTTCTACGGTGCATAATTTGCACTTTCTCCAACACTGCTTCTACTCGCTTTTTACGCTCATCAGTATCAATACCCAAATACAACAAAGGCAACTCAACGTTCTCATACACAGTGAGTTCGTCAATTAAATTGAAGGATTGAAATACAAACCCTATATTGCGTTTTCGGAGGTCGGCACGCTTTCTTTCATTATAAGAAATTACTTCTTCATTATTGAATTTAAAACTTCCCGTATCAGCATCGTCCAAAAGCCCCACAATGTTCAAAAGTGTGGATTTTCCACAACCAGAAGGTCCCATAATGGCAACGAATTCGCCACTTTTGACCTCCACAGAGATTTTGTTGAGTGCCACCGTTTCGATGTCTTCGGTACGATAGATTTTTTCTAAATTGGTTATTTTTAACATGATATTTTTAGTTTTATTGTATGTCTTTTTTTGATTAAATTTTGTCTGTGCGAGTTAGTCTGAATTTGGATTTTCAGGATTTGGGGATTAACAGGATGATTTTACGTAAAATATTTTTCGCTCAATCCAACACATCCTAAAATCCTAAAATCCAAATTCAG
>JACMRQ010000177.1 GCA_014376355.1 Arcicella sp.
CTAATCGAGAGGGTTTATTTTTATATATTTTCTTTTTTTCAATCTTATTTTCAAGTCCGTGTTGAATGCTTAAAACATATGCCATGACTACCAAAGCAACCATCAAACAGATTTTAGAATCTTTGCCAAAATTCAGGTCTTCTAAATGGATCTCCCAGTGGAGCTGGTTCCTCGTCAATTTTGGTGAAAAGTATTTGATAAAGTAATTTTAGAAAATAAATTTTCATCAAAAATCTGCCAATTTAGAAATAAAAAGGAAACACAAGAATTTAAGCATCTACTATTTTATGGGAATAATAATCTTTCACCAAAATTGACGAAGAACCTTATATGCAGGAATATACAGTTCGTATGCTACTGAAATAGTTTTACAGTTTTATGATATTCTATGGGAAGAGGTTTGAAGTGCATAAAAAAGTGTTTGGCAAATGATTGGTTATTGAAGCCAAAGGGGGGCCAAATCGGAATTAGGACACCTATAGATGCACGTTGATTCTATAGATCTCAATAGTTAAACCTACTCCTGTTTAATTTTAACTCAAATCTATCCAAATACTCAATATATCGCCTTGACAAAGTAAAATAAAGGAGCTTTATAGACTGATCATACGCATTAAATTATTATCAGCATACCTTTGAGGTCTATCCTTGAATAATTACGGAGGTAATACCTTACCAAAAACTAACGATTAGAAAATAATAGACTAACAACTGGTTGTAAGAATACAATGCTTTCAATATATTGATAATCAGTTGGTTGTAAGTTTGTAATTCCGATTTGGCCTGCTTTGGTTTTGAAGACCCAAATTGACTTATTCTATATCGATGAAAGCGGAATCTGAGAACAAGGATACAGTCCTTATAGATAGCGATTTAAGGATGAAAAAGTAAGTATTCCAGTCGGTCATGGACAAGAGTTAAATATCTGTTCTTCAAAAATTTTAACAAGTAAAAAATAAAAAATCCTAAAACCAAAATTAATGGTTTTGGGATTTTTTATTTTTTTATTTTTTCCAATCAATATCAAAACTCGTATCTTGCCCCTAATTGAACTTGATAAGTGTTGGTTACATTGGCTGGTACAAGTTGTCCAAAGGTTGCATTTACTTGGTATCCATAAATATTACGTCCTTGTTTTTTGGCATCTGGGTCTAAGCCTAATGCTCTGAATAACTGCTGATTACCTCCAGAAACTACCATTTGCTTTCCTGCATCTTTATTCAATAGATTCATAAAATTGAATACTTGAGCCTGTAAAATAATACGATGTTTACCCACAGATTTGATTAGTTGATTATCAATCGTGAAAGATAAGTTTATATCCACATTATGCCAGAAAGGGTTATACAATTCATTTCTAATTGCCATTTGTCCTGCCTTACTTTTCAAATAATCTGCCGCAGTATTGTCTGGATTATTAATCAACTTTGTTAAATTTGTCGCCAAAGCTTTTTCTAAAGTAGTTGAATTTGGATTACTGTTAATGGTTGATGGATCGAAAATGAAAGCACGTTTGTTATTGTTGATAGTCAAACTTGATCCGTCTCCTGTGATATCACCAAAAATAACTGGCGTCCACGGATTTCCTGAAATTCCCACATATTTAAAGCCTAATTGAAACCCTTTCCATTTTGGTGTGATTCCATAAACTACAATTTTGTTTCTAAAATCTGAATTAGCGGCTCCCTGATTCCCTTTTAAATCCCGTGGATCATCAAAAATATTTCCACTTGAGTAAGTTGTTCTTGCAATACAACAGTTATAAGAATTATCGTCTTCCGTTTTATTTATTGTGAAAGATGCACTCAAAATCGCTCCTTTTGGAAAAACTATTCCCGCTTCAAATGATACTCCTTTTTGCCAAAGTGACGCATCTCCGTTTAATTCCAAAACTCTACTCAACTCTGGGTTTTTGGTTACATCAGCATAATTTATCGGATAAGTAATCACTTGGGGACTGGCTGGATTGGCAACGGCTACTTTTTCAACCGGTGCAAAAACACCACGTCCTCCCTCATTTTCTAATCTGAAATTTGGTTGATCTCTTAAGTTCAAATCTTGATAACGATAGTTATGCATGGTATTAGCATAGTAAATATTAGCACCAACATAAAACATTCTATTAAAGAACTGCTTGAAAGAAGCGTTCACTTTATAGGTAATTGGTGCTCTGAAATTATTTCCAACCAAATTTACATAAGCAGGGGGAATTGTTCCTCCTACGGGAACTCCAGGAACCTTATTGATATCTGCTCGATAAGCTGGATAATCTGGAGTTGGTAAAGCATTACTTGGATAAACCACGTTAGCCAAATTTACACCTGACTGTAAAATATTGCTCAATTGTGCCCAATGAACAATATTGGCAGAAAAAGCACCTCCCCCAATTTGGAATACAGAAGATTGGTCCCCTTTCAAATCATAAGTAAACTGGATTCTTGGTTGGATATTTGTATAATCGCTGGCAACAACGTCAGTGCGTTTTCCTAATAATTTATCAACTAAAGCATTGTAGGCTGGTTTTGAGGAAAATATTGTTGCATCCCATCGTAAACCAGCTTGCAAATTCATTTTTGGGTTTAAATTATACTCCATTTGTGCGTAAGCAGATACGTCAAAGGCAGTTTGATTCAAAAAGGGAGCTAAACCATTTTCAGGCGCTAAAGGTACTAAACGTGTGTAGGCACTTGGTTTCAATTTGTTTAAATCATCCAAACTGGCAAACTGGAACAAGCCCCCTTGTTCGTTTGAATTTAAGGTATGAGTAAAAGTAATTAAATTATCTGTTCCGAAAGTGAAGTTAAATTTGCCAGCTTGTAAGTACATATTTTCTACGATTTGAAGTTGCTGTTCTCCTTGTTTTTCAGGAGCAATTCTATTTCCACCAAACTGAAAAGTTCTTGAAACGTTAGTTATTCCATCTGATAAAGTTGAAGCGATATTCACAAAACCTCTTGGCAAAGTGTTATATGGAATGAAATCACGTTGAGCTTTTAAATATTGAAATTTCAATTCGTTGTTTATTTTGCTCGAAATTTGACTTCTTAAACTCAAAGTTGTTGAGAATAAAGTAATGTCGTGAGAACCATAAGACTCTCTAACAGCAGCATTGTCAGGCGAGGCGTAAGTTGAGAAATCACTATTTTGATTTGAATAATTACTTCTCAAGGTAAGCTTATTGTGAGCATTAATTTGCCAATCTATTCTTCCGAAATATGTTCTGCTGGCAGGTTTAATTGAAAATGCTCCTGTTTGAGTACTTGGGTCTTGCAAACCATATTTTGTCGAAAGAATATTTAAGAATTTATCTAAATTGACTTTTGAAATAGACTCAGCTTTTTCAGTTATTAAATCTGTAACGTTCAGAACTGAGAATGGTTGAGAACGATCTTCAGAGTCAAAAGCAACAAAATAATGTAGTTTGTCTTTGATAAGTGGTCCCCCCAAAGAAAAGCCGTATTGATTAATGCTAAAATCTTTGATGGTTCTTCCTAAATAATCCGTAGAAGAGGTTAAACCCTGACTACGATTATAAAGAAAAGCAGAACCAGTTAATTGATTGGTTCCAGATTTTGTGATTACGTTTATAGCACCACCGCCTTGTCTTCCCTGCAAAACGTCATAATTATTAGTGGAAACTTCATATTCTTTCACTGCCTCAATTGACACCGTAAAAATTGGTAAAAGTCCACCGTTCATCATAAAACGTTGATTCATTCCATCCAAACTAACGCCCGTAGAACTTTCACGATTTCCACCAATACCAATATTTGGGTTTGTTGGAGAAGAAACCCCTGTCATGGGAGATAAACTCGCCAAATCTTGAAAACTACGATTGCTAGCTGGTAACATTTTCAATTCTTGAACCCCCAGACGCTTGGCAGTTCCAGTTGGAGAAAATTTTGAGAACACATCATCTTGTGCTTTGATTACGACTTCATTCAACAAAGTAGTATTTTCAGAAAGTTTAAAATCTACTTTTAGATTCTCACCGATAGAAATAGTATAACCTGTACGTTTTTCAGTACTACTTCCAACATTTTTCGCCGTAATTGTGTAAGGTCCACCTAGAGCAATATTCTTAATTACATAAAAACCGACATCATTCGTAATAACCCCATCTATAAACCCCGTAGATTCGTTTTTGAATGTAATAGTAGCACCAGGAATTGCCTCACCATTTGAGGAGCGAACAAAACCATTAATGCTCGCATTAGTTTGTCCATAAATTTGAGAAACAGAGAAAATCTGAATGCTCAAAAAGAAGACAGTTAAAAATTGAAAAATTCTTTTCATGAATATGTTTGTTTAATTTTCCACAAAATTAAACAAACTTCAATTTTTCTTTTTTATGTATATATTATGGTTTAATTAACAAAGATGGATGTTATTACTGTAGAAATTAATAAATGACTTTTCTTATGATTAAAAAAAGATTATATTAATTTTTAACAATAACTGAAAAACAAAAATATCTGAATTTAGTTTATTACTGGACTTTTTACTCAGATATTCAGTTTAAACTCTTAGAAACGAAAATTGATTCATGGGTACTTATTATCTAATCTCTCGTTTAGTCATTTATTCAAAATTATACTCATAGGTCTTCTAACTAAAATTGGGGGTTCACTTAAATTTGGGGGTTCACTTAAA
>JACMRQ010000001.1 GCA_014376355.1 Arcicella sp.
AATTTTCGTCAATCGTAAACAACACTTTTACGTCTTTATTGAAATTCTTAAAAGCGTAAAATTCATCTTTACGAACCACCGAATCAGGCATAAAATTGGTTGAAATGTGAGAATGGTCTTTGATAATAAACTTGCCACTCTGCACATTTGAGACATTTTTGCCAGGGTGATTTGTGAAATATCCGCCCACTAATTTACCATACCAAGCCCAATCATATTCCGTATCGGCGGCAGCGTGGATACCCACAAATGCACCACCCGCTTGAATATAACGCTCAAAGGCAATTTGTTGAGGCTCAGTCAAAACGTTACCCGTTGTGCTATTAAAAACAACGACTTTGTATTTTTTGAGATTTTCCTCATTAAACTTATCAGCATTTTCAGTAGTATCAACTTCAAAACCATTGGCTTTACCCATGTCTTGAATTGCTTTTGTACAGAAAGGAATAGAACTATGACGATAGCCAGCCGTTTTCGAGAATATTAAAACCCGCTTTCCCTGCAAAGGATTGAGGCTTTGAGCGTGAATATTATTTCCGATACAGCAAAATATTAGAAATAACGAAAGAATCCGTTTCATAAGGAAAGGTCGTTTGTTGGGTGAATAATCTATAAAATTAACGTTAAAATATAGTATAAAGTTAATTTAATCTAAGAAATTTGCTATCTGACTTTGTGGGTAAAGTTCTTTTTAAAGATTATTTAAGCAAAAAGTCGTTCTATTGCGGAACGACTTTTAGGGAATTCCCACTTTAAATTACTTCTTTTTAGTCAAAGTCTGATACCTCAAAAGTCCCTCTAAATAATAATAATCTGCATAAACCAAAGGTACATCAACTTCTGATTTTGCGGGTTTGTGTCCCGTACTGTGCATCAAAATAAAGTGATTATTCTCACCAATTTTGGCTTTATAAACTGGCGTTGAAAGATTCTGCAACATCATTTCGGCAGCTTTAAAATATGCTTTTCCCTTAGCAACTTTCATGGTTGATAATTCTAATAAAGCCGATGCTGTAATTGCCGCTGCCGAAGCATCCCGTTCTTCGTTTGGAATATTGGGAGCATTATAATCCCAATACGGAATTTTGTCTTTCGGTAAATTTGGATTGTTCAAAATATAGCTTGCAATTCGCTGAGCTTGAGCCAAATATTTTTTCTGTTTTGTCTCACGATACATCACTACATATCCGTATAATGCCCACGCTTGACCTCTCGACCAAGCAGAGTAATCGGCATATCCTTGGGCGGTTTTTTTTCTCAAAACTGTTCCATCTTTATCATAACAAATCACGTGATAGCTACTTCCATTGGGTCTGAAATGATGTTTTAACGTACTGTCAGCGTGTGAAAGACAAATATTGTAAAACTCTTTATTGCCCGATTCACGAGCCGCCCAGAACAGAAATTCAAGATTCATCATGTTGTCAATAATCACGGGATAATCAAAAGATTGAAATTTATTCCAAGACTTAATTACGCCTACTTTTGGATTGAAACGGGTTGCCAAAGATTTTGCTCCATTAAGCATAATGCTTTTATATTCTGGGTTTTTTGTGAGGCGATAACCATTTCCGAAAGGGCAGTATAACATGAAACCTAAGTCGTGCGTACCCGTATTATATTGTTCTTTTTGAATTGCCATAGTCCATTTTTCAGCTGCAACTTTCCACTGTGGGTCTTTCGTTTCTTCAAATAAATACCACAACGAACCGCCAAAAAAACCACTGCACCACCAAGTTGTAGGCATATCTCTCGGCGAACCATCGGCATTAGTTGATTGAGGAGTTTTGGTAATATCTTGATGTGATTTCAACATTCCTTCGTACTGTTGGGCCGCCAAGGCAAACTGCTTTTTTACATCAATTTTTGATTGACCTAAAGCATTAAAAGTCAGAGTAATGGATAATAAAAATAATAGTTTTTTCATGTTAAATTTTGAGAACGTGAAATGTTTAAATGTCTTAAAAAACAAAAGACACTTAATCGTTTTTTTTACTTTTAGGACATAAAAAATGGCGAATAGAAATTCTATTTGCCAAAATATTTTACCTCTTAAAAATATAGACGGCATCAATTTAACCGATGCCGTCTTTGGATTGACTATTGATGTTCGTCTCTTAACAAATCATTAACCGTTTTCACAGGATTGAAAGTTATCAAAGGAACTTCTACAAAAATTGTGTTCCAATCTGCCATTGAACCATTCCAAAGTCCAGGAAGTTCTTGGGCTTTTAGATCTTTTCCATCTTTTGATTTTTGCGTTACAAATCCAGTTTTTAGGTCACGATACTTCATTAAATCAAATTTTTCATTCCGATAATTTTTCATTGAACAAATCAAATCAACGGGGTTAAAGTGCGTTGAATTATTGAAAATTGTTTTTTGTTCTTCATTATTCATATCTACTTGAGCAGATTCAACAATTTGGAGAGAAGTTGAATCATCAGCATTTTTACACCAAAAAGGTCCGCCCCCAGGTTCTCCTGTGTTTGGCACAACGCCACACACCCGTAAAGGGCGATTAAGTTTTTTCTGATAATACATTACCTTTTCATTGTGATTCATTCCCATAAATCCAACGGGAGGTAAAACGCAAAGCTCTTGTTCAAAAAACTGAGAAAGTTCCATTAAAAGTGGCTCAGAAGCCCACTCTTTCAGTTGAAATTGATAGTCAAAAATGCGGTCTTGATACTTCAATAAAACACCAGCTAAGGCTTTTTTGTAGGCAACGGTAGGCTGTTTTATACGGTCTGGAACAACATTGTCAATATTTTTTATAAACACAATATCTGCTGAAATATCATTAAGATTTGCCAATAAAGCCCCATGTCCTGCGGGACGAAACAATAATGAACCCTCTTTTTCACGGAAAGGTGTGTCGTCCATATTCACCGCAATCGTATCCGTTGAACGGCGTTGTTCGGAGAAAGAAATATCAAATTTTACGTTATATTTTTCTTCGTAATTAGGAACAACTTTATTCAATAATTTCAAAAATCGACTCAAATGTTCAGGTGAAACGGTGAAATGAAGTTTTACTTTTCCATCATTATTGGCATAATTTGCCCCTTCCACCAAATGTTCTTCTAAGGCAGTTCGAGATTCATTTTCATACTGATGAAATTTTAAAAGTCCCTTGGGAAGCGTACCATATTCTAACCCTTTCTGCGTCAAATAATAATCAGCAATCGTTTTATTATCGGCATCTTGGGGTAAAATTTTCTTTAAATCATCGGCAAAGGCAAAATCGGATAATTTGTCGAAAAATTGGTCGGTTGATTTATCAGATTTACCTTCCTCTAAAAATGAAAATAACGATTTAAACATTCTCGTTGCAGCACCCGAAGCAGGCACAAATTTCAAGGGGGTAAGCTTTGAAACCTTCTTTTCATAAAGAGCCGTATATTTTTCTATTTCTTCATTCGATAATTTTATTACACCGTCATTTAGGGTGGCGGCTTTTTGTAATTGCATAAAAGGAAAGCCTTCTTTGAAATCGTTGATTTGCTGAGAAACAGTCTCTAAATCTATTCCTAATTCGTGAATTTGGTTGAAATCTTTTTCTAAAAACATAGTATTGAGTTGGAGTACAATTGGATTTTTTGTTTCTGATTAAACAAAAATAGCACGACTCATTGAATCGTGCTACAATTTACTCGTAAAATTAAATTATTTTATCTTAAAAACTGCTTTCATTTCGTAACGAACCTTAATTTTCTGAACGTCAATCGAACTTTCAGGCATAGCCTCGGCTGTTACAGCCATTTTTGACGAACGCATCATCATATTTGAATAAACGGGCTGAGGAGAATAACCTTGGTCTATTTCAGTAATTTCAAGTGCTTCTCCCATTTGTTCGCCAATGCCTTCCAACAAAAATTTTGCTTTTTCCTTAGCAGCTTGTAAAGCCTTAATTTTTATCTCTTTACGTAATTGCTCAATCTTTGAAAACTCATAACGGTCTATATTTGTAAAAGCCACTCCTTTTTCATCAACTTTTGAGATTATGCCATCAATTTTATAGAGATTAAGTACTTTCAAGATATAACTTTTACTTTCCAAAAAGGTGGTTGGTTTCTTTTTGCCCCACCACTCACGGTAGCCATTAATTGTCCCAATCGTGAAGTTTTCTTTAGGAATACCTGCCTCTTCCACAGCTTTTTGAAGTTGCTTTTCCAAGACCATTATATCAACTTTAACCTTGTTGTCTTTCTCCTTAAAATACTCACGGAGCGAAACTGTCACAAAAATTTCATCGGGTAGAACTTCCTGTTCAGCACTGCCAGTCACCTCAATTTTCTTAACGAATGGTTTTTCCATTATTACTTGTTGAGCATTACTCACGAGTACATTCGTGAAAATTAAAGTACTGATTAAAATCGATTTAGCTAAGTTATTCATTGATTTTGTTATTTAGTTTACAGTTTAAACGGGCCTATTTTTGGGATAGTATTCATTAACAAAAGATTAACGTTTATATAGTGGCAATCGGCTTTCGGTAATCGGTGTTCGACTTTTGCTGACAGCTGATAGCCAAAAGCTATTGACATAATACATATAAATCACTCAAGTTACGTCCCAATCCGTCATAATCTAATCCATATCCTACTACAAATTTATTCTCAATTTCAAATCCAATGTATTGAATATCAATGGGTTGTTTTAAGGCTTTTGGTTTTTGAAAAAGTGTTATAATGGATAAAGAAGCAGGATTTTGAGCTAATAATTGTTGCTTAATTTCAATCATGGTTAAGCCCGTATCCACGATGTCTTCCACCACAATTACATCCCGATTTTCGATGTTTTCCAAGAGTCCTAAAATCTCATGAACTTTGCCCGATGATTGGGTGGCTTGGTAGGACGAAACCCTTAGAAAAGTAATTTCACAAGCTAAATTTACTGACTTCATTAATTCGGCGGCGAACATAAACGAACCATTAAGAATTGCCAAAAAAAGGGGGCATTTTCCTTGATAATCCTGATTAATTTTTGAGGCTAATTCAATGATTCTATGCTCAATAATAGTTTTTTCAATAAAAACTTCAAAATGCTTATCGTGTATTTGGATAGTTGATTTCATAAATGCCAATTCAGTTTCGACAAAAATAAGTGAAACTTAATTTAAAATACTTTTTACCCTAGCTTTTCGTTAATTTTACAACAAAATAAGGTATATAAAAAATGAAGAAAACGGTAAATTTTAGTACAATTATAAAGATATTTTCAGTCGTTTTATTGGTTGTCATAAACGCACAAACAGTATCGGCACAGTGGTGGAAAGATACTGAAAAGGCAGAAAAAGAACGTTCAAAGGGAATGTTATTGCTCACGAGCGAAGTGCAGATTGAGGCAACAACGGCTATTAATCACATGTATAACTTCAAATTCTACGAAGCTGAAAAAGAGTTTAACTATCTAAAAGTCAAGTATCCAGATCATCCATTACCCGAATTTTTATTGGGTTTGATGGAATGGTGGAAAATTGTACCTAATACTGAAAATGCACTTTATGATGAAAAATGTTTAGGTTTTATGGATAAGAGTATTGAGAAAGCTGAAAAGATTTGGGATGATTCAGAAAACCCCGAAGCGGCATTTTTTATGGCAGCGGCTTATGCTTTTAAAGGACGTTTGCATTCAGAAAGAAAGCATTGGTCAAAGGCAACTTTTGCGGCAAAAAATGCGCTAAAATATCTGGATAAATCAAGGTCATTTTCAGATTTTAGTCCAGAATTGATGTTTGGCGATGGCTTGTACAATTATTACTTTCATTACGTAAAAGAAAATTATCCACTGCTTCGTCCCGTGCTTTGGTTGTTTCCGAAGGGAGATAAACCTAAGGGAATTAGTCAGTTAGAAAAAGTTAGTTTTAATGCTTTTTATACCCGCACCGAAGCCCGATATTTTCTTTTACAGATTTATGGTATTGAAAATATGAATGATAAGGCATTAGATTTGGCAAAATATACCCATCAATCTTATCCAGATAATCCGTTTTTTGAGCGTTTTTATGCTCGTAGTGCTTTTGTATCTGGTCATGTAGCTGAAGCAAAAGTATTGTCTAACAGCATTTTAACAAAAATTGGTGAGCATTACCCTGGTTATGAAGGCGTAAGTGGACGTTATGCGGCCTATATTTTGGCTTATTATGCCTACAATTACGATAAAGATATAAAAACTGCCAAAGAATATTACTTAAAAACGATTGAATTTGCCAAAAATACAGGCACCACAAACTCTGGATATTATTGGTCCTCCATGTTGGGATTGGGTAAAATCGCTTCTCAAGAAGAGGATTATGATAAGGCAATTGAATATTTCAAGCAAGTAATTGACGATTCAGACCGTAAAGCAACGCAACGTGAGGAGGCAAAAAAATTATTGACCGAGGCGAAGAAAGCACGAAGGAAGAAGAAATAAATTCATACCTAAAAAGAGCCATTTCCAAATCAGAGATGGCTCTTTTTAGGTATGAATTTATTTGCTAAACTTGTTAATATAAAACTTCTGAGTTCGTCCAATAATAATCTCTTCAATTACTCCTCGCCCCAAAATATCTTTGCCAAGCTTAGTTTTTCCTTACAATCAAATGGTGATTGTTCTACTTTCATTAAATGAACAATCTCTGTAAGCAATGCGTTATTCCTCCACAGATTATTCCAATTTATTAAAAATCAACGCTTTATATCTGTTAATTTTGTAGTATGATTACAGTTAGAGAAAGACCAATTACGAGTTGGTTGCCAATTACTAAAAAAGAAGTTGAACAGCGGGGCTGGGAACAATTAGATGTTATATTAATTTCGGGTGATGCGTACGTAGATCATCCATCTTTTGGTACGGCCGTCATTGGACGAATCATTGAAAGTGAAGGCTTTAAGATTGGTATTATTCCACAACCCAACTGGCGGGATGACCTGCGTGATTTTAAGAAAATGGGAAAACCCAAATACTTTTTTGGGGTAACGGCGGGTTGTATGGATTCAATGGTGAATCATTATACTGCCAATAAAAGATTACGTTCAAACGATAGTTACACGCCGGGTGGCGAAGCAGGTTTCAGACCCGATTATGCAACAACAGTTTATACCAAAATATTAAAAGAAATTTATCCAGATGTTCCCGTATTAATTGGGGGAATTGAAGCCTCATTACGCCGTGTAACGCATTATGATTACTGGAAAGACCAATTAATGCCTACTATTTTGGAAGATTCGGGAGCGGATATGCTTGTGTACGGCATGGGAGAACAACCTTTGAGAGACATTTTGAGGATGGTAAAAAGTGGAACTCCTTTGAATGAGGTTAGAAACGTAAATCAAATTGCTTATTTGGACGATATGCCTGTTACAGCCCACGAAAAATGGGAAACCGTTGAGTTATCAAGTCACGAAATTTGTTTGGAGGATAAAATGAAATATGCCTCCAATTTCAAAATTGTTGAGGTGGAATCGAATAAATGGCAAGCCAATCGAATTTTGCAAAAAGTGGGCGATAAAACTTTGGTCATCAATCCACCCTTCAAAACGATGGATGAAGAGGAAATGGATAAATCATTTGATTTGCCTTATACCCGAATGCCACACCCAAAATATAAAAATCGTGGACCGATTCCCGCTTATGAAATGATTAAGTTTTCGGTTAATATGCACCGAGGCTGTTTTGGGGGTTGTAGTTTCTGCACGATTTCGGCCCATCAAGGAAAATTTGTGGCTTCTCGCTCCGAAGAATCCATTATGAAGGAGGTTAAACAAATCACGGAACATCCCGAATTTAAGGGATATATTTCCGATTTGGGTGGTCCTTCGGCTAATATGTACCGCATGAAGGGCAAGGACGAAGCTATCTGTGCGAGATGTCAAGCACCAAGCTGTATTAATCCTGTGATATGTTCAAATTTGGATACTTCGCACAAACCTTTGACCAATATTTACAAAAAAGTGGATGCTTTACCAGAGATAAAAAAAGCATTTGTGGGTTCTGGCGTTAGATATGACCTTTTGGTGGACGATTTCAACAAGAATAATCAAGACGGGAATCATGATGAATACATGGAGCAATTGGTAACTCGTCACGTATCAGGAAGACTGAAAGTTGCCCCCGAACATACTTCTGATGCAACGCTGAAAATCATGCGTAAACCTGGGTTTAAGTATTTTAGAAAATTCAAGGAGAAATACGATAAAATTCAAGAAAAGCACGGTTTGAACCAACCTTTGATTCCGTATTTTATTAGTTCGCACCCTGGTTGTGAGGAGCAAGATATGGCAAATTTGGCGGCAGAAACCAAAGATTTAGGGTTCAGATTAGAGCAAGTACAAGATTTTACACCCACACCCATGACAGTTGCGGAGGTGATTTACTATACAGGCGTGCATCCCTATACATTACAACCCGTACACACGGCAAAAACCAAGGAAGAAAAACAGATACAGAATAATTATTTCTTTTGGTACAAAAACGAATTCAAAAGTTGGATTAGAGAGCGTTTAACTAAACTTAAAAGACCAGATTTAGCTCAACAACTATTAGGAGACGTAAATCCAAATCCAAAAAAGAAAGAGGGACCGAGGAAGGATTATACTACTTATAAGCGGAAGTGGTAGGAGGGATATTTATTTGAAAACAAAAGCCGTTCAATATCAGTATTGAGCGGCTTTTGTTTTGATTTCATATTAAAATAGTTTATGTCTTTTGTCTTTGTTGGTGTTTTAACCAGTAAATTGCCATCTGAGTCGTATGAAAGTTTCGTTAAACTCAGTATTGAATTGATAGAATTTTTTTGAAAGTGTTATCTCATCACATAAAATATACAAAATCAAAACCCAAATCCATTTATCCATTAAACTAACAAATTGCTTTACTATATTCGCATTAATAAATCCATAATCAAACCCACAAACTATGAAAAAATTCTTCCTAACAACTTTCCTGGCACTATTTTACTTTTTTAGCTATTCCCAAAATGAAACGTATGCGGATAAATTGGGCTTTCCAAAAGGGGCGAAAGTAATCATCATGCACGTGGATGATGTTGGAATGTCCTATGATTCTAACATTGGGGCAATCAAAGCGGTTGAAGAGGGCGTGGCTACTTCCATGAGTGTAATGATGCCTTGTGCGTGGGTGCCTGGGTTTGTACATTACCTCAAAAATCATCCAAATATTGATGCAGGCTTGCATTTAACGCTCACTTCGGAGTGGAAGGATTATCGTTGGGGACCTTTGTCTGGTAAACCAAGCGTACCTAATTTGGTGGATTCGGAAGGTGCGATGTGGCAAAGTGTTCAAGAAACCGCCAAACATGCTTCTGCCGATGAGATTGAAAAGGAAATCAGAAGTCAATTAGATAGGGCAAGAACTATGGGTTTTGAACCTACGCACATGGATTCGCACATGGGAACATTATTCGCTCGAGAAGATTATCTTGAACGTTATTTCAAGGTTGGAATGGAGCAAAAAATTCCTGTTATGTTTCCAGGAGGGCATAATTCAATGATTATGAAAGAGAAGGTTGCTGGATTAACAATTGAAAAAGCCCAAGCCATTGGCAAAATGTTGTGGTCGGCGGGCTTGCCTGTTTTAGACGATTTACACAATATTAGTTATGGTTGGACGATGGATGAGGTCATGAAACCAAACAATAAAGACTTACAAAAATATAAAACTCAGAAATATATTGAGTCGTTTAAAGATTTGAGAGCGGGCGTAACGATGGTGATTATGCACTGTACTTCTCCAACCGAAGTTTTTGAACATATCAGCGATTCAGGAAATACTCGCAAAGGAGATTTGCTCGCCATGATTGACCCTGTTTTGAAGAAATATATTCAAGATAATAAGATTATTTTAACCACTTGGAGAGAATTAAAACAGCGGAGAGATAAAGTAAAGTAGGACGGTGTCTAACAAAAATTAACCTTGAAATCTTAATTCTATAAATCAATCTATTTTATTTGAAAAATCTCTATCTTCAAGAAAAAATAAAACTTAAACATTCAGCTATGAAAAATAGAATTATTATAAGCTTTTTACTTTTTATAAATTTCAATCTATTTGCTCAAGAAACAGTCAAGGATTTGACTGCGGCAAGTCCCGAAAGTGTAGGATTTTCAACCGACCGACTCAAACGAATTGATACCCATTTGCAAGACCATTTAGCTAAAAAATGGATTCCTGGGGCAGTTGCGATGGTGGCTCGTAAAGGAAAAATTGTTTATTCAACCCATATTGGTACGAGTGGTATCAATATGCAGGATATGAAAGTGGATGATATTTTTAGGTTAGCATCCATGACAAAACCCATCGTAACGACGGCCATC
Organism: Arcicella sp.; assembly: GCA_014376355.1. Lineage (GTDB taxonomy): Bacteria > Bacteroidota > Bacteroidia > Cytophagales > Spirosomataceae > Arcicella. The sequence continues at coordinate 10,323 of JACMRQ010000001.1, forward strand.
ATGATTTTGGTCGAAGAAGGAAAATGTGTCTTAGAAGACCCTATTTCTAAATACATTCCTGAGTTCAAAAATCCTGTAATTTTGAAAGAAGTAAATGTCAAGGATTCCACTTTTACCTCCGAACCTTCACCTTCTGAAATAACCATTCGACAGTTACTTTCGCATACTTCGGGCATTGGTTATGGTTTTACGAATACCAAAATTTCAGGTGTAATTTACGGTAAAGCCAAAATTCCAGATGGAGCAAATATTGGAAATGCTACAATTGCTGAAAAAATGAAAATATTAGCGAAACAGCCCTTGCTGCACGCTCCTGGTACTAAATGGACGTATGGATTAGGGATTGATGTAGCTGGGTATTTAGTAGAAATACTATCGGGAAAAACACTTTCAGATTTTTGTGAAGAACGTATTTTAAAGCCTTTGGATATGAAAGACACCCACTTTTTTAGACCCGAAAGCGAAGAAAATCGGGTAGTGAATGTTTATACCGAAATTAATGAAAATTTATTGAATGCGATGCCTTTTCCACAAGCAAAAAATCTGTATTTCCCTACTCGTGGAGCAAAAGCGTACTTTTCGGGAGGGAGTGGTTTGTCTGGAACTGCCGCTGATTACATGAAATTTATGCAGATGATTTTGAACGGAGGAAAACTAAATGGCACTCGAATTTTGGGTAGAAAAAGCATTGAAGCTATGAGTAATAATCAAATCGGTGACCTTACTATAAATGCCGCTGGTACAAAATTTGGTTTAGGATTTTCGGTTGATTTACAACAGAGTTCTTATCGAAAATTAGGTTCTGTTGGGCGTTTGGGTTGGGGTGGACTTTATAATACACTCTTCTGGATTGACCCAAAAGAACAAATTATAGCCGTTTTAATGACACAAATTTATCCAAGTACGCACCAAAAAGAATTGTATGATAAATTTGAGAATTTGGTTTATCAAGCCCTCGTGGATTGAAGAAAATAAGGTAATAATAAAATGTAAAATAAAAAACAATTCCATTGTATGAAGCAATGGAATTGTTTTCTATAACCATTAACAAAAAAAATAACCATGTCATTAATCATAACGGTTTACGTTCCAGAAGGAATTGTACTTGCTGGCGATAGTCGACTTACCCTAAATTGGATGGATAAAACCCAAAGTGGAGAACATCATAGTTCCATCACAACGTCCGATTCCTACACAAAAATCTTTTCGTTAGCCAATAAATTTGGACTCGGGGTTTTCGGCGAAGTCTATGTTAATGAAGTTAATATTTGCGGTTCTATTAATCAATTTGTTGAACAAAATATTAATGAAAATACCATCATTGATGAAATTCCAGAACGATTGATTCTTTTCTTTGGAGAAAAATTTAACTATCCTGCTACCCATTTTTATTTGGTAGGATATAAAATTGAAGACGGTATTTCTATTCCTCATACTTATTCTATCAATCTTGCTGAAAAAAATTATACAAGGTCAAACTTTGAAAATGAACAAATTATTAATGGGGCGAATTGGGGTGGAGAAATTGAGGTACTTTCACGGATACTTTTAACTGTCAAAATGCAAAGAGGAGACGAATGGGCAGAGGTAGCAAATAATGCCATTCCTTGGAATTTTATGACTTTGCAAGATGCCGTTGATTTTGGGGTTTATGCCGTCAAAACTACGATTGATACAATGAGATTTCAACAAAAAGAAAAAACGGTTGGCGGCCCGATTGATGTTTTAGTAATTCAACCTCACCAAGCGCCAATATTCATACAGAAAAAAGAACTGTGTATTGTCTGAATAAGTAATAATCATGCTTCGTCCTTGATATTTGAAACTAATTTAATGCCAGAAAAGAAAAATAGTGAACCTAAAATTCCATATAAGATTATAGTTTTAATGTCAGTTTTCCCCACTGATTTATCCATGAATACTATGCCTGCATAGATTAATGCACCGATTCCTAATAAAGTTAATAGTGTTCCGAAAACTCGTTTAATGTTCATGTTATTCCTGAATTTAGATTATGTTTAATTTACCTTAACAGTTAACAAAAAGTCATACCACGACAAAATATATACGTAATCTAAATTTATGAGTAAATAAATCTACAATAATTATGTAAAAAAAAGCTCAATTTTCATTCAAAAACTTCAAAAACTCATTTGTAAATCCTCCCTAATATTATAATGACTTTTTCACCAAAGCATTTGATGAAATAACGTAACGTTTTCCACTTTGTCGGTCAGTACACAGAAACCGAGTTCTTCGTAATTCTCCTTTGGTAAAAATTCTCCCGTTCAACTCAAAAATTTCACCAGCTTGTATGCTAGTTAATGCGATTGCGTCCACGTCTGTATGTGTATCAAACTGTCTTAAAGCATTCATCAAAGGTTTGGCACCTTGCGTGGTTGCGGCAGGATTTTTTAGGTATTCGGTTAGGGGAAGAATCAATTCAATCGGTAAAATTTCAGGTTTCAACAAAGGCTGAAAAGTCTCTCTGAAATAATTTTTCCATTCTTTTCCATGAGGTTCTGGCTTAGTTCCAAATTGCTTAAAGGTTTGTAAATGAGCTACTTCATGAATATAGGTTACCAAGAACGAATACGGATTTAGATTTCCATTTATCGTAATTTGATGTCCTTTATCACGGCGATAACAATAATCCCCCAACTTGGATAATCGTGGTCGGGTTACTTTAAAATTGAATTGATATTCTTTCCACAAATTAAAACAAAAATCTGAAGTTGATTCTGGAAAGTATTGTTGAAATATCGCTAGGTCGTTGTTCATTTTTGATTTTAATAGCTTAGTGGCAAGGCACAGAAAATAAATGATTTTAAGATTATCCAGTCTAAAAAAAGGCTAATAAGAAAGCATAAAAAGGCTCAAAATTCTACAACTTATACCAATTAATGTGCTTCAAATTGGCACGTTTGTCTACTTTTTCAGTAGGTGGATAATTCTTGGCGAGATAGTCCAAAATTTTAGGTTCAGCTTCGCCTAAATCCCACAATTTTTGTTTCTGTTGCATCCATCTTATTTTTTCGAGCCAACCTTGTCGGTCAGTATGAAATTGCGTTATCAATTTACTCGAATGGCAAGCCGTACAATTAGCAATCACTAAATTTAACCCTTCTGAAACTACTAACCCCGTTGTTTCATCGTACTTAATTGTGTCAGCCAGCGTTTTATTTGTTACATTAATCGGTTTATATTTCTCCTGTTTTAAACTCATACTGATGAGTAAAAATGATGAAATAATCAGTATTGATAATTTATGTATATCTTTCATAATCAATTATTTAGGCGATTTTTATAGCTATTCTGTGACACGAATTGTTTAGATAACCTCCTGGATTCCAAGCAGGAATAACCATTGGTTGAGCCACTCCTTTGGCATCGGTTGCTTTCGCCCAGATTTCATAATATCCTTTTTTAGGAAACTCGATTTTTACCGACCAATGTTGCCAAGCTAATCTATTTTTAGGTTTTTCTACTATACATTTTTGCCAAGTTGCTCCAAAATCAATGGAAATAGTCATTTCAGATACCTCCAAATCTCCCGCCCAAGCGTGTCCACGAAGGCTTAAACTTTGTTTTTCTTGTAATATTGCTCCTGTTTTTGGGTAAGTAATTACTGACTTTACGGGCATTGATTCAATAATTTTGAAATCACTTTCTGGTAATTTTCCACCTGGTTCGATGGGGTAAATGGGAACTCGATAACTATGTCCAGTCATTTTTTCGCCGTCATGAATTTTGTTACGAATAGTAATTTTTGAAAGCCATTTTCCAGATACTGAGGCAGGCCAACCACCAACGACTAATCTTAAGGGATAACCATGAAGTAGTGGAATATCTTGACCATTCATCGCCCAAGCCAAAAGCGTTTCATCTTCAAGGGCTTTTTTCATGGGAACACCTCTCGAAATGGACGATTTTGTTACATCGCCACTCAAATGGGTATCTCTTCCATAATATCCAATATAAACGGCATCTTCTTTAATTCCTACACTTTCCAATACATCTCGCAAGCGTACTCCCGTCCATTCAGCACAACTTACTGCTCCATCCTCCCATTGATTTCCAGAGGTTTGTGGCGTAAATCCATAACGTCCATTACCGCCGCATTCCATCGTAAGTTGATAAGTATATGATTTGAATTTTGTCTTTAAGTCATTCATGGTGAATACTTTACGAGTTTTCACAGATTCGCCCTCAATTATTAATTGCCATTTGTTTACATCAATGTTTTCAGGAAGGTTCCCATTATTTCTGATAAACATTTTGTCGGCTGGTGTAATCTTGTCGTCCAATAAATACGGAGGTGTTTCGATATTTAATGGACGGTCGTTCAGAAGCATTAAGTCTTTGTGCTTTCCTTCGGGTAGGGTATCGACAAAGGCTTTTTTACCCAAAATAGAAATTCCTTTGGGAATATTTTTGGCAAAAATTACCTCACTTCCAAGAACAGAAGCAAGTCCTAAAACACTTTTTTGTATAAATCCACGACGGTTATTTGACGTTTTCATAAATTAATAAATTTGACAATGAATAATTAAAAATACTAATAAACAGATTTCCAGTAATGAAAACTGTTTTTAAACTGATGTAGTATGAAACTACCTAATTTAAAACTCATTTTCGCTTAAAATCCACCTCTCCAGCATTTGGAAAAGTCGCTATTATTTTATCAATATCTCCTTTCAAATTAGTGACAAAATTGAAAGTTACGTCCTCCAGAAAGCCTGTGCCTTCAAAGAAATCGTAATGAAAATGGCTTAATTCTATTTGGCGATTGTGATAAACTGCTCGAAGTCCTCGGTCAGTTTTAAAAATTTGTAATGTCCCATAAGCAGGATGTTCATATACGCCCGCATAATAATCAATCGGGTGTGACATCATGGCTCCCATTTTGCGATTAGCATTATATTCTTTCTTCTTTTTTTCTTCCTCAAATTTTGCATCATCACGGTCTTTTTTGAGGCGACTATTCCAGTCTATCTGACTCATAATTAGTAGATTATCTGAAATATAATTTGTAATAATATTGACAAAATTATAATCAGCCGCACCCGTATTAGTGGTGATAAAAATCCCTAAATTATTGTTCGGGAAAACGGTCATTTGCGAGCGAAAACCCTCAATCGAACCATTATGTTGGCGACGTTGATTCCCTCGATAAACGTTCATTATCCAACCCATTCCGTAGCTTCCAAAACCCAATTCTGGGTATTTTGCTTCTGTTGGATAGACTACTTGGATGGGCGTATGATTTTCCTTTAAATTCTTTTCTGAAATAATCTGTTTGCCCTTAAATTGTCCATTCTGTAATTGCACTAAAAGCCAATTTGTCATATCTATTCCATTAGATTTCACTGAACCCGCCGAACCAATCGCATCAACATTACTCCCAAATCCAGCCTCCGAAACAAGTTCGTTTTCTATTTTGTAAGACGTTGCATAATCAGGGTTTTTGAACATTTCTGAATACGTCAAAACCGTACTTTTCATTTCCAATGGAATCAGTATTTTTTCTCGTACAAAATTCTCCCAAGTCTTACCCGAAAGGCGTTCAACCAATACCCCCGCAACATTGTACATGAGGTTATTGTATTGATACTGAGCGTATAAATTTTTAGACGGTTTCAAGTATTTCATATTCTTAAAAATACTTTCACGATCATTATTATTGAACAACCAAACGAAATCATGGCGGGGTAATCCTGTACGATGCGAAAGGATGTCTCGAGCGGTTAATGTATTGGTAGCTGTATCGTCAAATAGTTGAAAGTCAGGCATATACTCCTTAATCGGTTTATTCCAATCCAACTTTTTTTCATCCGCTAAAATTCCTAAAGCCATTGCTGTGAATGACTTTGTGCATGAGGCAATCGGAAACAAAGTATTAACAGTTGCAGGAAGATTTTTAGCAGTATTTTTTATTCCATAAGCCGATGAATAATACGGTTTTCCATCCTTCACAATGGTGATAGAAGCAGCAGGTATTTTCCATTCTGTCATCATGCTCAATATGAAAGAATTGATATTATTTAGGGTATCTTGTTGGGTTAGCGATGAGCCTTTACGTTGTGCAAAATTTGGATTAACTGTAACGAACAAAATAGCTAAAATCAGTAATTTTATTTTCATCTAAACTTTTGTGATAATTATGGGTTAATTACAAAGATAAACTCCCAAATATCATAATTGTGGTGAAAATATAAATTTTAGCATAGATTAGTGAAATTTTTTCTTCAAAACCGACAAATCAACAGTTATATTTCCACAATATCGTTTACTTTTGAGTATTATAATTTAAAATCAATTCCACAAAAAATATGAATCGTAGAGAAGCCGTACAACGAGTAGCACTAATGATGGGAGGCGTAATCGCAGCCCCATTACTGGCGGGTGTTATGGGGCAAGTTACCAATATCGGTATGAGCGTAATTGTCTCAGCCGAACAGGAAGCCTTGCTTGCCGAAATTGCCGATATTATTATTCCAACGACTAATACACCTGGAGCAAAAGCGGCAGGCGTGGAAAAATTTATTGTGCGTGTTATGCGAGATTGTTATAAAAAAGAAGACCAAGATAAATTCTATGCAGGTGTGGCAAAATTGAATGCTGATAGCCAGACAAAATTTGGTAAAGGTTTCGTAGGATTAGACCTCGCCCAGAAAAATGAAATGGTTAAACTTTCAACGACTACCGACAAACCATTCTTTCAAAGAATGAAAGAATTGACTGTTACAGGATATTTTACTTCGGAAATCGGAGCAACAAAGGCCTTAGCTTATTTACCAATTCCTGGAAAATTTGAAGGCTGTATTCCATTAAAACCTAATCAAAAAGCCTGGGCTTTATAATCAACAACATGAACTTAAATATTGATGCTGTAAAGGCAATGACCTATGATGCCATTGTAATTGGCTCGGGTATATCAGGCGGTTTTGCTGCCAAAGAATTAACTGAAAAGGGTTTACGAGTTTTGATGCTTGAAAAAGGTAAGCAACTCGAACACGTTACGGGCTATGAAAATGCCATGAAAGACCCTTGGGATTTGAAATATAATGGTCGCTTGACGATTGAACAAAAAGAATCTCACCCAAAATTAGCCCGTGATTATCCGTACAACGAAATGACGGAAAAATACTGGATGAATGATTCTGATTCATTATACAAAGAAGAAAAACGTTTCGATTGGTATCGTCCAAATATCGTAGGTGGAAAATCTATCATGTGGGGTCGTCAGTCATACCGTTTGAGTGATATTGACTTTGAAGCTAACCTCAAAGACGGAATTGCTACTGATTGGCCAATTCGTTACAAGGACATTGCTCCTTGGTATTCTTATGTAGAGAAAATTGCGGGTATTTCAGGTGAGAAATTGGGATTAGCTCAATTACCAGATGGTGAATTTTTGCCAGCCATGGAAATGTTTTGTGTGGAAAAAGAAGTTAAACAAAGACTTGAAAAGAATTTCCCAGGCAGAAATATGACTATGGGACGAGTTGCCAACCTTTCGGCTGCACAAAAAGCACAGACAGATATAGGACGTGGAGCCTGTCAATATCGTAACAAATGTTCACTGGGTTGTCCGTATGGGGCTTACTTTAGTACACAATCTTGTACCTTACCTTACGCTTCAAAAACGGGTAGATTGACACTTAGACCTGATTCTGTGGTAACGGAAATCATGTATGACGAAAATAAACAACGAGCTACGGGCGTTCGAGTGCGTGATGCCGTAACGATGCAAGACCGTGAATATTTTGCCAAAATTATCTTCGTTTGTGGTAGTTCATTAGGTTCAACAGCTTTAATGTTAAATTCAGTTTCTCACCGTTTTCCAAACGGAATGGGGAATGATTCTGAACAATTAGGACATAATTTAATGGATCACCATTTCCGTACAGGAGCAGGAGGAACATGGGAAGGAGATTTGGATAAATACTACTCAGGACGACGTGCTAATGGTATTTATGTACCACGTTATCGTAATATTGGTACTGATAAACGTGATTATTTGCGTGGATTTGGTTATCAAGGTGGAGGAAGTCGTCAGGGATGGCAACGAAATATTGCTGAGTTGAGCTTCGGGGCAGATTATAAAAATGAAGTGACAACGCCAGGTGCTTGGACAATGGGATTGGGTGGTTTTGGTGAAACATTGCCTTACTACGAAAATAAAATGTTCCTTCATAAAACCGAAAAAGATAAATGGGGAATGCCATTGGTAGTTTTTGACGCTGAATTGAAAGAAAACGAGAAGAAAATGCGTGTAGATATGATGAACGATGCCAAAGAAATGTTAGAGTCGGCGGGTGTGAAAAACGTGAAGGGATATGATAACGGTTCGTATTTGGGTATGGCAATTCACGAAATGGGAACTGCTCGCATGGGACGTGACCCTAAAACGTCAGTTTTGAATGCTCACAATCAAGTACACGCCGTGAAAAACGTATTTATGACTGACGGAGCTTGTATGACTTCCGCTTCGTGTGTGAATCCATCATTAACTTATATGGCACTCACCTCCCGAGCCGCTGATTTTGCTGTGAAGGAGATGAAGAAGTTGAGTTTATAATGTTTTCTGAAATGAAAAGCCCCTTGGATTTGGTTCTGAGGGGCTTTTTATTGTGGGGTAAATTGCAGAAAGGAAGTAAGAGCCAATAAAATATCGGTAGGATAATTTTGAGTTGTTGTAATCCCTAAAATTATCAAAGACTTCAAAAAATAGAGTAACTTTGTATTAAACAAATACCCAATTAAAATGAAATCGAAACAATTAATATTCTTATTTTTTATAACCATATCTTTTTTCTTAACTATTCAAGAAAGTAAAGCACAATATGGTGGTGGCGGGTATGGTGGTGGTGGATATGGTGGCGGAGGATACGGCGGTGCTGGTGGATATGGAAGAAGTAGAATTCCTGATGCAGGGTCAAATACACCTCCAAAACCTGCCGAATTAGACCCTGAAAAAATGGCTAATGAGGATACTAAATGGATGACTAAAAAGCTAAAATTAACGGAAGAACAAATCCCTAAAGTTGAAGATGCAAATATCAATTATGCCTTCAAACGCATTGACTTTCAGACTGAAGTGAAAAAACTTTTACCTCCATTTTCCGAAGAAATTCGTTTGAAATACAGAGCAAAAGCCCAAGCCATGAGAGATGAAAGAGATAAGGAAATTAAGGCACTTTTAACGGAAGAACAGTATCAGATTTATTTGAAAAAGAAAACAGATTAATCATTTCTTGAAGAAAATTATATTTTATTGTGGTCAGTATGTTTACTGACCACTTATTTTAACGAGCCACCTCTACTTTATATTTCTTCCCCTTAATCTTTTCATCCTTGATTTTTTCTAAAAGTGTTCTGAAAATAGAACGTTTCACAGCTACAAAGGACATAAAATCTTTAACTTCAATTAGCCCCAAATCTCCTCTTTCAAGTTCTCCTTTTTTCGAGAAAAAACCAACAATATCTACTTTATTTAACTTGTTTTTCTTACCTCCACTCACATAAATAGTTACAAATTCGGGAGCTTGTGGAAGTGGACTATTATCAGGCAAAATCAATTCTTCGATGGATTCTGAGATATATTTTGGACGAAATTCATTTCTGTGAAAAAGCAAATATGAGGTTCCAGAGGCGTGCATACGGGCTGTTCTACCATTTCTATGCGTAAATTCATGCTCTTGAATCGGCAGATGATAATGAATAACGTGCTTCATTTCTGGAATATCCAAACCTCTTGCTGCCAAGTCAGTAGTTACTAAATAATTGACACTTCCATTTCTAAATAAAATCAAAGCCCTCTCTCTATCATCTTGATCCATTCCTCCATGATAAAAAGTAGTATAAATACCCATTTCATTCAGCAATTCAGAGGTGCGTTCCACGGCATCACGGTGATTGCAAAAAATCAAAGCGGATTCAGAATTTAAAGAACAAATTAAATCAAAAAGAGTATCAACTTTATCTTTCGATTCTGAAATAACAACTTTCATTTCTAAAGCCTTCTTTTCTTCATTTTCTGGAATGAAATTTAACGTTACAGGCGAAGTAAACCCCACAAATTCAGGGATTTTAATGCCGTAAGTAGCTGACACTAAAACCCGTTTATTAAGATTGCGAAGATTGCCAATGATGTAGGACATCTGGTCGTGAAAACCCAAATCTAAAGACTTGTCAAATTCATCTAAAATTAAGGTTTTTACACCGTTTAAATCAAAAGTTTTGCGGGTAATATGGTCGAAAATACGTCCAGGTGTGCCAATCAGTAGGGCAGGAGGATTGCTCAAATTCTGAATTTCAGTCGCCATCGAATGACCACCGTAACATACGTTTACTTTCATGCCCGTACCCATACTTTTCCAAACGTTTTCAATCTGCATCGCCAATTCACGTGAGGGCGTAAGGATTAGACATTGGACAGAATTCTTTTTTGGGTCCAGAATTTGGAGTAAAGGCAACAGAAAAGCCAAGGTTTTTCCAGAACCCGTTGGAGCAATTAAAAAGGTAGTTTTCTCTTGCAGAATAGCTATTTGAGCCGCTTCTTGCATCGGATTTAATGCCTCAATGCCTAATTTTGAAAGAATTTGTTCGTTGATTTCCATGATGCAAAGGTACTTAGAAATTTTTCCATTTCATTTTTTACTCGAAATACTCTCGAATAATTGGAATCAATACATCAATATCTCCTGCCCCAACCGTTACTAATAATTCAGGTTGTTTAACTTTCAATAAATCCAAAACCTCTGATTTTGTGCATAGGATTTTATTCTTTAATTTCATTTTATCAAAAATAATACTCGACGTAACGCCTTCCATCGGAAGTTCACGGGCGGGGTAAATATCCAAGAGAATCAAGTCGTCTGCTAAGTCCAAACTTTTAGCAAATCCTTCTTGAAAATCATTCGTCCGAGAGAATAAATGTGGTTGAAAAACTACCGTCAATTTACGATTTGGATAAAGAGCTTTTACCGAAGATAAAAACGCTTCAATTTCCGTTGGATGATGAGCATAATCATCAATATATACCATTTTTTCAGAACGAATTTGGTATTCAAAACGCCTTTTCACACCTTTGAAAGTACATATTCCCTCACGCACTGCTTCGGGTGATAAACCTATTTGTAAAGCAACCGCTGCTGCTGCAATAGAATTGGTAACGTTATGAAAACCAGGCGTTAATAGACTGCAATCTCTAATAATTCCATCTGGATAAATAATATCAAATACCATTTCGGCATTTTCAATCCGCAGGTTTTCGGTTCTAAAATTGCCGACGTGTAAGCCAAAAACTTGGGCTTGATTTCGGGTAAAATCTTGCAAATCA
>JACMRQ010000178.1 GCA_014376355.1 Arcicella sp.
AATGGAATACTGATACTGACCATTTGAGTTGCTAATTTAGGGTTTAATCCGTAATTGATTGCAATGATTGTGGCAGTATTCATTGAGCCTAAAGCGGCACCAATAACAGATATTTTTCCCACCAAGGAATGGTCACCAATAATGATAATGTACCCTATAAAAATCAATAAAGGAGCAAGCAATAATTTGTAAAAAAGACCATATAAAAGTGGTTTTATCTGTAAATCTTCTCTTTTAAAGCTAATTTGTAAACCGATGGAAGTTAAGGCTAAAATACTGAATGGACTACCCATTTTTCGTAAAATATCAACACTCCAAACAGGAAAATGAAAGCTTAATATATTTAGAAAAACGGCAATGCAAAAAGCCAGAAATGGAGGAAATTGAAGAATATCCTTTACAATTTTCTTACCAGAAACCTCCGCCGATGAATAATAGGAAGCTGTAAAAATACCTAACGTACCGCATACTACGAATGAACCTGCTTGACTCATTAATACGCCCATTTGCAAGCCTTCTTTACCAAACAATAATTCAAAAATCGGGAATCCAACGAATGAAATACTACTTATTCCTGCCGTTAAAGTCAAGGCTCCCGTAGTACTACAGTCGAATTGAGCAATTGAAGCTATTATTTTGAAGAAAATAAAGGCAAATCCAAACAAAAGGTAAGGCATCAGAATGGGTAATATTTGACTACGCTCGAAACGAATTTCTGTGGTATAAAGTAAAGTTAAAGCGGGCAAACAGACGTAAATAATGAACGAATTCAAGACTAAATGCGCATCTTTCGGAAAGCCTTTCAACCGTTGAAGAATAATTCCCAACAATAAACAGGCGAAAAGTAGAATGAGATTAGTCAATGAATTGGGTTTATAAATTTAGTTGTACTTGGCAATGTTTTTATGTATTAAATTCGACACGCAAATGCGTCATCTGCGTGCCGAATTTAAACTTAAAACTTAATCATCAGATTTCCGTAATAATACGAGCCATTAAATCCAAATTGGTTAACGTTTCTCGAGTATGGCACTTGTCCATTTGAATAGGACAGATAATTACTATTAACTTTATCAGGATAAACATCAGTAATATTATTTCCTCCAACCGTAATAGTTAGGAATTTATTTAGACTGTAAACCACCGAAGCATCAAATAAATTTTTGCCTCCAAAAGTCTGACTTTGGTGCAAATTACTTGTTCCTGTTACTGGTTTTGGCAACTTTTCCCAAGCCGTAACTTCTCCAAAATAAGAGCTACGTAAATTCAAACTTAATTTTCCAATCTGATAACCTACTGAAATCAGTACTTTTGAGTGTGGCTGACTGGTTTCAATTAAGGCTCTACTAACAGTATCAATCAACAAAATAGGTATTTTTGTATCTAATTGAAGAGCCGCAGGAGTTGCCTTAACATTTGTAATTTCGGTCTTATTAACTGTTAAAGCAATGCTTGCCGTTAATTTACTTTTTGCTCCCAATGATTGTTTATACGAAGCTACAACATCAATTCCTTTTGTGCCTGTGTTGATGGCATTTGTAAAAAACGTGATTTCTTGAAAACCTGCAAAATTATTCTTTAAAGCGGTGATATTATTTACATTAAGGTTTTCAGTAACGATAATTCTGTCGGTAATATCAATTTGATAAGCATCAACGGTGAATAAAAAATTAGCTCCTAATTTGGCAGTAATACCTAAATTATAATTCCATGAAGTCTCGGGTTTTGGGTCTTCAATACCGATTTTTGCCAGCCGAATATCATCAGAAGGTAATTGTTTTGTACTTTTTATAACGCCATTTTGAACTGTTGAAGTTGTTGCGGCATTGGCAATTTGTTGTAATAATGGAGCTCTAAATCCTTTGTTAATCGAACCTCTAATGGCAAAATCCTCCGTAATTTTTAAGCGAGTCGCTAATTTTCCTGAAATATTACTCCCAAAATCGCTATAATTTTCATAACGCAAAGCACCTGCCAATAAAAAACGATTGGTGATATCACTTTCAATATCCACATATAAACCAATATTTGAACGATTTTTATCGGTAATATCTGCCTTATCAATTCCAACACGTCCTTGCGAACCTGGAGTTTTGCCTTTAGTTGTCGCCAATGGACCAACTTGATATGATGCTTCATCACCTGCTGATAAAGTGAAATTATCTACTCGATATTGACCTCCAAAAGCTAAGCTTAATGATTTTGTTCCCATCACGCCGAGCATAGTTTTGGAAGCATTAATTTCTGTTAAACTTTGTCCAAATCCAATTCTACCAATATAAAAATCTTTTGGAGAAGCTGCTCCCAGTGAAGCATTTGAACTATTTTTGGAAAATTGTTCAAGATAATTCTTTCCGTATCCTGTACTAAAATCATAATTCCAACCGCTTGAAGTTTTTCGTTTTAAGCCTACTAAATAAGATATATCCACAGAGGTTCCAGGTAATTGAGGCACATATCCATCTGGATATAAGTCAGGGTTGGTTGTACCTCCAGTGGGTAAAGCTGTCCGTAAAAAAGCCTGTGCAAAAACATCTTTATTAGAAAATCCTCCGAAAGAGTATAATGACCATTCTTGACTCAGTGGCACATCAAGATTATAAAAAACCTGACCAGATTTCATGGCGTTGCTTCCATAAGTGGTTGGACGAAACGAACCATACGTACCATCACCCCAATATCCCCTTGATTTTAATAAGGCTTGATCGGTGGCGGCAACGTTGGAATATATCCCTGTGTATGTTCCGCCCACTCCTGCTGGTTGTGGATTATACGGGTCTGAACGGTCAGTTCCTTTTACATCCTGATAGCTTCCTGTAATATTTAGAGAGGCTTTTTTACCCAATGAAAAACCATAATTGAGTCCAACCGTATAACCTCCGCCATCACCTTTTGATGTTACACCATATTGAATTAATGCCGTTCCGTTATTTACAGATTTCTTCAAAACCATGTTGGCGATACCTGCAATAGCATCTGAACCGTATTGAGCCGCTGCACCATCACGTAAGATTTCCATTCTTTCCAAAGCTAACGAAGGAATTGAATTCATATCTGTTACAACCGTTCCTTTTCCAACGGTTACATTACTATTTAAAGCCGCAAACTGATGACGACGTTTTCCGTCAATTAAAATTAACATTTGGTCGGGCGAAAGTCCTTTTAATGAAGCAGGATCAGCATAATTGGCAACACCATTAATGCCATTTTTTGCAGAATTAAACGAAGGCGACATAAATTGAACTTGTTGTCCTAATTCGGTTTGACCCGTTGTTTGCAGCTCTTTGGCACTAATAACGTCCACAGGAACAGGTCGTTCTACATTTGTTCGAGCAACTGTTGAACGTGAACCTACTACCACAACTTCTCCTAATTGTGAAACATCTTCTTTCATTAAAACCGTAATTGCTTGATTTGCAGACGTGATTTTTATTTCTTGCTTTTCAAAACCTACGAAGGATAAAATCAAAATATCCCCTTCTTTGGCAACAATACTAAATTCTCCATCATTATTAGTTACCGTACCTTTGGAAGTACCTTTTACTAATACACTAACGCCTGGAAGTGCTTCTCCTTTTTCAGCAGTAACTTTCCCTGATACTTTGTCCTCGACAATAATTTCACTTTTACCTTCAGCCATAATAACTGATTGTTCCTTAATTTTCTTCAATACAATTTGCTCTTCAACAACTTCATATCGGAGCTGATTGGGCGATAATAATCTTGGTAAAACCGTTGTCAAAGGTTCGTTAGTTGTTTGTAAGCTAACATTTTTGTTTATCTGGACAGCATTATTGCTATATACAAAATGCACATTTGTTTGTTTTTCAATTTCTTGCAAAACCGTTTTCAAACTTACATTTGATAATTTCACCGAAACTTCTCGGTTCAAAATTTGTTGGGCCTTCACAGGGCGTGCCATTGCCATCACGGAGCAAAAGCAAATCAGAAAACATTGGGTTATGGTAATTTTCATGAACGTAAATAATAATTGCGTTGAGAATAAAGATTGTTTCATTGGATTCTTGTTTAATTTAATGATTCTTGTACTTAGAAAATCAAGGTACTATTATATGAATTTTTAGAAAAGATTATTTGTCAATTACCATCACATCCTTCTCCTTTCAAATAAATCTCTTGTCCATCCATAACATACTCAGCATCGATGGATTTACAAATAATTTCAAGAATTGTTGAAAGGTGTTCTTGATCAAAATTTCCACTTAAACGGCAATTTTTTAAAGTGGATTTTAATTTAATCTTTACGTTGAAATTATGTTCAATATTATTTACAACATCTTGCATTAAAGAATTATCAAAAGTCAAAGAAGCTAACTCCCAATAAAATGTTTTGTTTTTTGGTAACTCATTAATAGTTAAAACATCCGATTTTATTTCTAAAATAACTTGCTGTTTTGGTGTTACGAAAACTTCTTTTTCAGCTTCATTAGTAACTGATACTTTTCCTGTTACCACTGATACTTCAAATTTTTCCATTTCTGGATATGCCTTTACATTAAAACTGGTTCCCAGAACTTTGGTTGTCATTTTTCCAGCATAAATTAAAAAAGGACGACCTTCATCACGCTTTACATCAAAAAATGCTTCTCCTTTTAAATTTACCTGCCGAAAAACTCTATCCGATTGATTATAAGATAATTGCGTTTTAGGTTGAAGCCAGACAATACTACCATCAGGAAGGTCAATTTTTAAGATTTTTGCGGAAGAATTTTCATATTTTGCCCAATCAGACAAAGGAATGTCTGATTTTATTCTGGAAAGATTATTATCAAATTTTGGATTAAAGTAAAAAGATAACCCCATAAAAATCAATAACATAGCTGCCATTCCCGAAGCATACCAAATCCAGCGAGGAGCTGTATAGAGATGAATCGGCTTTATTTTTTTATCAATATTCTGACGAATTCGATGGATTAATTCCTTATGATTTTCATCTGACATATTACTAATACCATCATCGTTATTTTCAAAGGATTTATACCATGCTTCTACCAAAACCTGCTCACCTTCCGAACATTGATTGTTTAAGTATTTTTCAATTATTTCTTGATTTAATATCATTTTTTGGGGCTTTCAAAGACTAAGTGAATTAACTCGTTATTTTCCCCTACGTTGATTTTGAAAATAAATTAATATATTTTAGCTAATAGA
>JACMRQ010000179.1 GCA_014376355.1 Arcicella sp.
AGAAAAATCAGTTTTGAAAAAACAGGAATAAAACTCTTGGATAATCAGATATAATCCTGAACATTTTTATTTTAAGCATGGTATCAAACATTCGTTTTTTTACGTTTTTTAAAAAACTGTCATTATCGGTTTTGCTGATGATTGTTTTGTTTGGATTATGCCTGTGGGGATTGTTTGTCGTGGCAGACATGGTATTTGCTGATAAAGATTTTATGTTTGATGAAAATGTTTTCACCCGCATAAAGCCTTGGGTTAGCCAAACAAATACCAATATAATGCTGGTCATCACCTTTCTGGGTTCTCAGTATTTCCTGTTACCGGCAAACCTGTTTCTCATATTTTATTACCTCCTTATTAGGGAAAATAAAAAAAACGCATTTAAAATCGCTACCATTTCTGTAACAAGTGTTTTAGTGATGTTCTTCATTAAATATATTTTGCACAGGGAGCGGCCATTGGTACCGCTTATTACCAAAGTACACGGTTACAGTTTTCCAAGCGGCCATACATTTACAAGTGTTACCTTTTACGGAATTCTGGGATATATCGCTTTCAAAAATATTAAACATCCGATCCTGAGGTGGGTAGCCGTTATATTTTTAATTTGTCTGGTATTCCTTGTTGGGTTCAGCCGCGTATATCTGCGCCTGCATTATGCGAGTGATGTAATAGCGGGGTTTTGCCTCGGCGTTATCTGGCTGCTGTTTGCAAAATGGTTTTTACTTAGAACAGAAGAAACAAAATTGCAGCACAATCTTTAAGTATTTTTTATGAGGCCAATTTTCACAGAATGGAGAATCGCATCATCGCTGTGTGCAAAATAGCAAAAATGAATGCCTGCTTCTTCAATGATAGCCTGCTTTTCCACTACATGCGGCTTTTCGGGTTTTCCAACCCGGCGAATATAAACCGCATAAACATTTTGCGGAAAATGCTCTGCCACGGAGGAATAGATATCAATATCTTTTTGTGAATCATCTCCGAGCAAGACAAATTTTTGCTGAGGATATGCTTCCATGATCCTGATTATCCTTGTAAATTTCCCGTTATGATTACTTTGACCTGTAGCAAATAATTTTGAAAATGTTTTGATCTGATTTAACAGGAATATTCCTTCCGGTAATTTATATTCCTTTACGAATTCCCGGATATAATTATACAAATTCCATTCACTGCTGGAGACATAGAAAAAAGCATTATCAGATTTATCCGCATCATCAATGCCATGCAAGAGCCGATAATGTTTTACGGCACCATCAAATGGCCTGCGGCTGCGGGCATTTTCCGTAAGCAATACAAAAAGACGCTTGCGCAGATTTGAAGAATGCGATATCAGGAAAGTATCGTCAATATCTGATATAAAAGCGAAAGATGTGGGAGAAGGAATAATTATTTCCGATTCGCAGGAAGCAGAAACAACCGTATCAGAATGTTTTTTCATCAGGAATGCCTTTACAGGCAATACACCGGATTTAAGTTCGGAAGAATGCTTCCATTCAAACCTGAAGAAGCCATCCTTTTCCGTAAAAGCTTCGAATACATTTTCCTCCCACTGCAATTTTATTTTTGCATTTTTCATCGGCTTCACCATAAACATCCTAAGCAAAGCGATAGAATTAAATAAAAAGAAATTTCGAAAAGTTCTCCGCTGAAACGGTGATAATGAAAATGCATGGCCGTATATAACACAGGATGTTTCATTACCGAACCCTTTATATAATTTTAAAGACGGGCCTTTGTGTAAACGAAAAATACGAAATATTTTCAGCTTTATTTTTCGCCTCAGAGAAATACGGGGGAGTGTGTAACTTGCCGTTTCGTTCATGACGCTAAATTAAAATAATGCAGGAGAAAAAGTCTATAAAATACCTGTTTGTTGTAAATCCCGGATCAGGCAGAAATTCTGCTGATTCCCGAAATGCTGTCATTAATAATTTTTTTAAGAAAACCGGGGAAAATTTTGAAATTTATATTCTCCCGGAGAATTTTGATACAAAGAATATAAAATTAAGAATAGAAAAAATAAACCCTGAATATGTAATTGCTGTGGGCGGTGATGGTACAGTTACTATGCTGGCAAATATACTTGCCGGCACAGACACACCTCTTGGAATTTTGCCTGCGGGTTCTGCAAACGGCATGGCAAAAGAATTGGAAATTCCCGCAGATCCTGATGCTGCTTTAAAAATAATAAGTGCAGGAAAAGTTAAGGCATGTGACCTTATAAAAATAAATGATCAGGATTACTGTCTTCATTTAAGTGATCTCGGGCTTAACGCACATCTTATAAAATATTTTGAAGAAGGGAAATTGCGGGGCAAATTAGGTTACGGCCTGGTAATAATCAAGACGCTATGGCATAAACAGAAAATGCAGGTAATTATTCGTACCAAAGATGGCGAGATAAGGCGGAACGCTTTTATGGTAGCCCTTGCCAATGCCAGAATGTACGGAACGGGTGCAGTAATAAATCCTGAAGGAAAACTTGATGACGGAATGTTTGAAGTAATTATTGTGAGAAGGCTTGCAGTAGGTGCTTTGCTAAAAATGCTTTTCAAGCCCGGCATATTCAATCCGAAAAAAATTGAGATCATTCCCTGTACATCTGCAGAAATAACTACTATGCAAAGAATACATTTTCAGATTGACGGTGAATATAAAGGCAGGGTCAGATTTGTAAAAGCAGTTATAAAGCCGGGTGCTGTCAAACTTATTTTGCCGGAAAGCAGTTCTTAATAATAAGGTTGCATTTTACTTTCCGATAGAGAAAGTGAAACGTGCATTTCCAGTAGCTTTGAAACGATTTAGGAACTGAATAGTATCAAAGCTTCTATTTCTGCAATTTTTAAATTCCTATTACATATAAAATGGGTAGGATTCTTTGCGATGTTCGTTCTCACCAAGATTGGTTATCATTCCTCTGCTGCTATTGACAGTTTCTCTTCCTGCATTGCATACCCGCTTGCCGGCAAGGCAGGTGCCTTTGGTGCGGCCTGCCACAGCTTATTTATTTCGTCTTTTATTTTTTTTCCAAAAAATTCTATGAGTTTCTTGTTTGAATTTACCAATGCCTGTTCTACTTCTATTCGTTTTACAATTTCTTGTTGAACGCTGATTGGCGGAAGGGGAATAGGAATAGAATTTAATGCTGCTTGATTTAATTTTGGTTGTGCTGCACCCGTGATATAACTTTTCAAATCAATTGAGTTCAAATAGATTTCAATAAAAGTTTGTGTTGCTCTATGTTCAAATTGCAGAATGTGGGCATGATTGTTTACCCAATTTTTTCCTGATATTGAAAAGGCAATCGGAGTAACTCTTGCCAATAGATTTGCTCCATCTTCTGAAACCAATAAATATTCTCCATCAAAGATATAATCTTCGACATAGTCCACAATTCCTGATGCGCCGTAATATGGATATCTGCCGCTACTTCTATCTGATTTTGTAACAGGTTTTCTTTTGCTATCCAAATTCTTACACATTTCACCCAACTTTACCATTTCCCAACTTGCATCAATATCAATTTGCGGTTTGTAGTTCTCGGTTACTTGTTTTGATCCGTCAATTATTTTTTGATAAGATTCAATTTTGGTTACGATTTGTTGTTGGATGGAAAGAGGAGGAAGGGGAATTTGTAGATTTTGAATATCAGTTAGGTTAATGCTTGGGTAAGCACCTTTGCCCATTCGGGCAATCATTTGGTTTTGCATCCAATCACTGAAAAGTAATTCATAAATAAATCTTGCAGTTGTTTTTTCTACAAATCTTAAAACAGCAAAACCTGTTGAAGCAACAACATTATCTGGTGGGTTTTCAAGAAAGACAAATGCTTTAAGGTTCGGTCTTACCGTTGAAAGCAAAACATCTCCATCTTTTACGTTTCTTCTTGCTCTGCTTGCTGCATCATTTCCTTTTACAAAATTGTTGAGTAAATATTTACCTGAACCATTTTTAATAGAAGAAATATCCAAATAGATAAAATTCTTTTCACCATAAACTTCATTAGGATTTATTGTGTCAGGATTTATTTCACAAACATCTTCCAATCTTACCATTTCAAAATTACTTTGCTGAACATTTTCATTTACACGATAACGATCAATAGATAAATTGTAATCAGCATTGGCGGCGATTCTTTCTTTATCAACTAAGAAAACATTTTTGTTATCGCTTTCAAAAGTTGTGTTGTCTTGCAATGCTGTTTTGTATTGCTGCAAAAGTTCTAAGCAACCTGTCAAATCGTTTTTGTCAATGGCTCTGCGTTGTGCTCCTAAATCAAAACCATCGTTATCAATTTTTACAAACAAAATATTTTCTGTCTTTTTTGCAAGTGTTTTATCCATTAACAGAATAGAAGTTTTTACTCCACTGTAGGGTTGAAAGATTCCTGCCGGTAAACTCACTACTGCATACAACATATTTTTCTCCACCAACATTTTCCGCAATGCTTTGTAAGCGGCTGCACTTTGAAAAATAATTCCTTCGGGAATAATTATCCCTGCTCTGCCCGTGCTTGGGTGTATGTGTTCGGCTATGTAATCCACAAACAAAACTTCACTGCGGTTTGCCTGCACTGTAAATTTTTTGTGCGGCTTAATTCCTCCCTTTGGTGTCATGAAAGGCGGGTTGGCAATGATCACATCAAAATATTCATTCCACCTGTCCTCACTCGTAAGCGTATCATACTCGTAAATGCAAGGTGTTGTAAAGCCATGCAGATACAAATTCACCAAACTTAACCGAACCATGTCAGGCGAAATATCATAACCGACGAAATGCTGCATCATCTTCTTTCTGTCATCTGGTGTCAGCAAATCGCCTTTAGTTTTCTTCGTATTCTCTTTAAGAATATGCTTGTAAGAAGAAATTAAAAATCCTGCTGTGCCGCATGCAGGATCAAGTATGCTTTCATTCTTCTTAGGCTGTAAAATTTCAACCATGAAATCTATTATGTGTCGTGGCGTTCTGAATTGCCCTGCATCTCCCTGAGAACCTAAAACAGAAAGCAGGTATTCAAAAGCATCGCCCAGCATTTCGCTGTGGTCGTAACTGAATCCATTGATTGTTTTCAAAAACAATTTCAACGTTTCAGGGTCACGATAAGGGAGGTAAGCGTTCTTAAAAATATCCCTAAACAATTGCGGAATATTCGGATTCAAATTCAGTTTCAATAATGCTTCGCTGTATAGTGCAAGCAATTCATGTCCGCCAATTTTAGTATCAAAAATATTGGTCCAACTGTATTGCTCATATTCTTCGGTGAAAAAGGTTGCCTTTCCTCCAAACGAAACTGCTTCCTTATCCATGTCGTCCATGAATTTGTATATGAGTGCAATAGTAATTTGCTCCACCTGACTTTTCGGGTCGGGCACTTTACCCACTAAAATATCACGGGCTGTATCAATTTTTCTTTTGGTGTCTGTGTCTAACATTATTTATATTGGGCTAAAGCCCGTTGTGTTGTTGTTTTTTTTAATCCACAGGCTGAAGCCTGTGGCAAGATATAAATGGATTATTCAGCATTCATTGCCTCCTGATTTATCCAAGCATTAAATAAATGAATAATTCAGCATTCTATTGCCAATTCTATTCCCTATGGATTCATCCGGGGAGAATCATTAATAAAAATATCATTGGCTTTAGCCAAACAACAGATAAATAAATAATTCAGCATTTATGCTTTCCGATTTATCCGAAGGAAAATGAATGATTCAGAAGGCTATTGCCAATTCTATTGCCTCGGGATTTATCCGGAGGAAAATAATTAATAAGACATCATTGGCTTTAGCCAAACAACAGATAAATCAATAATTCAGAAGTCTATTGCCAATTCTATTGCCTCGGGATTCATCCGGAGGAAAATCATTAATAAAAATATCATTGGCTTTAGCCAAACTTCTGAAATTTATATTTTGAAATAAATTCATTGTATTCCTCCGTATATGTTTTCTTTTTATGATGTTCTTCCTGATTCCAAATATAATTCCTTACTGCTTCAATATTCGATTCACTGACTGACACGGCAAAATATTCATCTTGCCATTCCAATTTGTCCTTAATAAGATTTTGTTTATTTACCCAAAAGGCAGATTCGCCTTTTATCAATTGCATAACTTTTGCAATTGTTTGTTCTGTTCCCAATGAAACAAGGCAATGCACATGCTCAATATATCCATTTACAGAATCCAAATAAATTCCCTTTTCTGCAGCGTTTGATTTGATATGTTGAAAAACTTTTTGCCTGATGGAATCAACAAGAACCGGCTTTCTGTTTTTCGTTGACCATACAAAATGAATCCAAACTCGTGTGTATGGCATATTAAGCTGTGTAATTATTGAGTGAAATATTATCTTTTATGTATTGCGGAATCAGGTTACGCATTTCAGGTGTGAGCTTGCGAAATACTTCTCCGTTTGGATTGGTATTGAGCAAAGCAAAGTTTTTGTTTTCTATGATCTCACGAAATTCTTTGTCGGTAATATAACTTTTGAAATAGTTTTTAGCGTAAGAAAAGGTTTGTTCATCGGGCAAATATCTGCTGTCAAATTTTTCAAATTCATCTTCCAGTAACTCATCTTTGCTTTTAAAGTATGGAATAAAACCGAACATCTTTTCGATGATTTCACGGAGCGTCAATTTCCTGTCAACCTTTGCTGCGGTTTGCAGTTTAGAAAGGTTATAAAATTCTTGGGGTTGCTCAAATATATTTTGCAGAATATAGTTTTCAATTGCTTCTAAGTCTCTTTTCTCAATCATCTTCTGTACAGCGACATCTTCTTTTATTTTCTCTTCAAAACTGTTAAAATACATTCTGTCAATCTTCATTCCCTCAAGCCCCACATCTTTCATTTGCATTGTTTTCAGTGGATCGGGATTCGTACTGTCGTAAGTTTTAGAAGATGGCGGTGGTTCGCCTCCTCCGTTACCTTCGTTTTTCGGTGGAAGCTTGAGAATTTCATCGTAGTTGAATTCTGTTTCAAAGTATTCGCAATTAGCAAAGAAGTCAAACAGTTTGAAATTCTTTTTATTGGGCTGCAGAACATGTTGTGCAAGTTCTTTGTCTAAAAGTTCTTTTAAAAAATTATGCTTCCGTGTTCCTCTGCCTTTGATTTGAATAAACTCTGTCGGAGAAAATATCGGTCGCATTAAACCAACATTCAGCAAGTCGGGGCAATCGTAGCCTGTTGTCATCATGCCTACAGTTACGCAAACTCTTGTCTTACTTGTTTTGTAAAGCGAATTAAAATTTCCTGTGCCGCTTAAGTTGTTGTTGCTGAAATTGATTGTAAACTGCTGTGCATCCGTAACCCTTGATGTAACCTGAATTGCAAAGTCTGATTGATATTTGTTCGGAAACATTTTGTGGGCAAATTCATTCAGTGTTTGAGTAACCTTCGCTGCATGATTTTGGCTTACACAAAACAAAATTGATTTTCCGATTTCACCGGTAATAGGGTCACGAAGTGCATTTTCTAAAAATGTCTTGCAGAAAATATTATTTGTGTTTTCGCTGAAAAACTTTCGTTCAAAATCTCTTTGAAAAAATTCTTCCGTTGTGTTGTTACCTTCTTCATCGGTAGTTACAACACTGTAACCTTTATCCGACAAAAGTTGCGTTGTAATTTCAGTTCTTGCATCAGCCACAATCGGATTCACAAGGAAATCATCTTTCACACCGTGTAAAAGAGAATACTGAAATGTTGGTTTGCCATCTGCACAACCGAAAGTAGTGTAAGTGTCAAGCAACATTCTTCTTTCTAATTCTCTTGGATCTTGATTACTTAGTTTTTCAGAGTCTATCTTTTTGAGATAATCTTTTGGCGTTGCTGTCAAACCTAATTTGTAGCCTATGAAATATTCAAATACTGCTCTGCTGTTTCCTCCGATGCTGCGGTGTGCTTCGTCTGAAATAACCAAATCAAAATCTGTCGGTGTAAATATTCTTTTGTATTTGTTCTTGAATAAAAATGATTGGACAGTTGAAACAACTATTTCATTCTTTCTCCAGTCATCACGATTCTCTTTATAGATGCAGCATTGATAGTCATTGCGCAAATACTGTTTAAATGCTTTGTCGGCTTGGTCTTCTAATTCTAAACGATCAACTAAAAATAAAACTCGTCTTGCATTTCCGGTTCGCAAAAACAATTTAATAACAGCTGCTGCTGTCAAAGTTTTTCCTGTGCCTGTTGCCATCTCAAAAAGAAAACGGTCTTTACCGTTTTTTACTTCTTGTTGGATTTTCTTAACTGCGTTCACTTGATAATATCGCAATAAACGCAGCTTGTTATCTTCTAAATAATCCTTGCGTTGCGATTCATCTATCCATCTTGGGTCTATACTGTAATTAGGTTGTTGAGTAGTAACTATGTAATCTTCTTTCACACTCTCGGTAATCAGACTTTCAGGATTCGGATTGAAAGAAGTGTAAGCGCCCACTGTTTCAGGTGTCGGAAATTTTGAAATAATGTTTGGGTTTCCTCTCTGCAAATCCCAAAGGTAATGTTGGTTGCCGTTGGAGAGAATAACAAAACGGCATTTTTGTGCCGTTGCATATTTTCTTGCCTGTTCTTTTGCAGCAAGCGGATTTATTTCTTCTTTCTTGGCTTCTAAAACTATCAGTGGAAAACCTTTGCCGTCTAAAAGCAAGTAGTCAATAAAACCGTTGGACGTCTTTTCAAAGTTATCGCCAAATTCGTCCAACTGTTGTTGGGTTAGCTTGGTGTTGCTTTCCAAAATAATGTTAGCAGGTTTGCCATTCTCCGAAAAGAATCGCCAGCCCGCTTCCTCCAACAGTTTATTTATTTTTATTCTTGCTTTTGCCTCTGCCATTTACTGATTTCCAAAAGTTTAGATCTACAAAATAGGTAAAACAGGGAACTTATACACCGTTCATTTTCCGATACAGAATTTACTGAAAATAAAATCAAGTTTGTCTTCATTTGTCACTTCACCTGTTATATCTCCGAGATGATATAATGCTGTACGTATATCCAATGAAAGCAGGTCACCCGAAATATTATTATTAAGGCCTGTTTGTATCTCATTTAAAGATGCTGCTATTTTTTTTAATGACTCGAGGTGACGTGTATTGGTTACAATATTATGTTCTGCCTGTGAATCTGCCTGTACAGTGGCATTAAAAATCGCATCAGTGAGCAGTTGTGTTCCTTCATTATTTTTTGCGGAAATATAAATAATTTTCTCGCCGATAAGTTTTGTTACCTGTGTGCTGATATCGGACTTGTTCCCCGCAAGAATATATTTTATTTTTTCATTTTTAAAAACTGCTGTTTGCTCCTCAAGGCTTTTTTCTGTTTCTGTATTCACATCAAAAATATACAACACGATATCCGCAGAGCGCATTTTTGCAAG
>JACMRQ010000180.1 GCA_014376355.1 Arcicella sp.
AAAGGTTTACGAGATTCTACGCTCTATTTAGTTCATCATTATGAAGATACTTTTCTTTCTCAGGATACCGCCAAAGTGAATACTTTGGGAATTGCCGTTTTTGAAGGAAAAAAGAAACTTCCCCAAGGATTTTATGTTGTGGCGATGGGAAGAAGTAGAATATTTGATGTAATTATTAATGACCAAAATTTTTCTATGGAAACGGATACGGCTGATTATACCAATAATCTTAAAATTTCGGGTTCGGTTGAAGCAAAATTATTTCAAGATTTTATTATTCAAGCTAACGCAAAAGCTCAAAAACTTAAAGGAGCTACGGATATACAAAAACAATTGATTTACAGTGACTTAGAGAAATTTCAGAAAGATTATGTGAAAACTCATAAGGGAACTTTTACGAGTAATATTCTTCAAGCAGGAGTAGAAATTGAAGTGCCACCGTTGCCCTTGAAAGCTACTTTACAAGATACGATTAATCAATCTAATTATTACTTTAAACACTATTGGGATAACATTAATCTGTCGGACGAGCGGATGTTGCGTACACCTTTTGTGGGTAAAAAAATGGATACCTATCTTAAAAATATTAGCTTTTTTGAGCCTGATACCATCATTCAAATTGCTGATGCCATTATTGAAAAAACACCCAGAAAATCGGATTTAAGGAAATATATAGTGGGTAAATTTGCTCAAAAATTTATTGCTCCCGAAATTATGGGGCGTGAGGGGGTTTATATTTACGTAGCTGAAAAATACATCATCAAAGATTTAGAATCTGGTTGGGATACTTCTTCCATTCGTCGAAATAAAGAGTATGTTGTGAAGATGAAACCTGTGATGATTGGCAATAAGGTTTTGAACATGGATATGACTGATACATTAGACGTTTACACACCTTTGTATGGCGTGAAAGCCAATTATACCCTCGTAATGATATATGACCCAGAGTGTCATCACTGCCAAGAAACAACAAAAAAACTATTGGAAGAATACCCAAAACTATCAGCAAAAGGCGTAAAAATTTATATGGCTTGTGGTACGAGAGATAAGAAAAAATGGCTTAATTTTGTTAGGGAATTCAAAGTTCAAAAATTTATAAATGTTTATGATTCGTACATAATGACAGACTTTACTAATAATTTTAATACAACAGTTTACCCGAATTTACTTTTCTTGGATAAGGACAAAAAGATTTTAGCAAATAAGAAATTGGATGTTGAGCAATATTTGAAAATAATAGCAACGGAGGAAGGGAAAAAAGTTGGTAAAAAGTAAAAAATCATCACTTGTGTCTTTGTATATTTAAGAATCATATTCTTTTCAATAAAACCAAAATAATGAAAAAATATTCAAAAAAAATTGTATTTGTTACGCTTATTTTTCTCTCTTTTAAAGGAATAAGTCAAGAAATTAAAACCACAAAAGGCATCACTATTCTTTCCTATAATCATGTAGGATTAGCAGTAAAAGACTTAAAAACGAGTGTTACTTTTTACCGTGACATTATTGGATTATCCCCTTTAGATGTACCTGATAATATGTTGGCAATACGCAGATGGTTTAGAGTTGCTCCTGGACAAGAGTTACATTTATTGTTGGGAAGAGAAAATCCAGTTGCCAATAATGATAAAAATGGTGCTCATTTTTCATTGTCCATTCCTACGAATTCAGCGGATGAAATTGAGGCTTTTTTGAAGGAGAAAAACGTTTCATATCACCGTCAAAAGCGTTTTGATGGAGCTTATCAGATTTATGTTACAGACCCAGATGGGTATGTGATTGAGTTGAATGAGCCCAAGAAGTTATAGTATCTATTTCAATAAAATCGCCTCAAAATGTTAATTTTGAGGCGATTTTATGAATTGTGCTTCAACGTTTTCTTTATTGTTAAGAATGACATTCCCTTTGTCTAAAAAATTCGTTATGCTAAGGCTTTGAATACCTCAGCGTATTCTTCAAAATCTTCTTTAATAATTTGTTTTAATTTTTTAGTTTTCGCTTCTTTCCAATCCTTCTCAATTTCCTTAATTAAGCTATTGACAAAATCAGGCTCATTCATGGCAAATTCTTTTAATGAATGTCTCTGGGTTTCTTTATCTACTATTGCTATCATAATTATTAATATTTAATGTTCAAAAGTAGTCATTTATTTGATTATTATCAGAAGAATATTTTTACCCATTTAGTTGATAATTCGCTTCCGAAACTCCTGCAAATGTTCATCTGTAAAGTCTAAATGCGTAACAAATCGAACCAAATGTTTACCAAAAGTAGAAGATTTTATTCCCTTTTCATTCAATTTTTGGACGTATTCTGAAGATAAAATTTTGTCATTTACCCTACAAATTACAATGTTTGTATCTACTGGATAAATCTCTTCAACTTCCGAAATTTCTTCCATGATTTTACCAATTTCTCTTGCACGAGCATGGTCTTCTTTCAACCTTTCAATATTATTATCTAAGGCATAAATTCCTGCGGCAGCCAAATATCCCGCTTGTCGCCAACCTCCGCCCCAACGTTTGCGAATTTTTCGGGCTTTTTTAATGAATTCTTTTGTTCCTAAAAGAACCGAACCTACGGGAATTCCTAAGCCTTTGGATAAACAAACTGAAATTGAATCAAATGCTTTGCCAAATTCCAAAGGGCTTTCTTGGGTTTCGACTAAGGCGTTAAAAATTCTTGCACCATCCAAATGTAAAGCCATATTATTTGCCTTACAAATTTGCTTAATCTTCTGAATTTCAGTTAATTGATAATAACATCCGCCGCCCTTATTAACGGTATTTTCTAAAGAAACTAATCTCGAAATTGGATAATGAACATTGTCTTCGTGAATTGCTTCGGCGATTTGTTCAGCCGATAATCGTCCACGATTGCCATGAAGTAAATTAACCGATGCTGATGAATTAGCCGCAATGCCTCCTCCTTCGTATAAGTATATATGTGAGAGGGCATCACAAATTACCTCATCACCTTGATTAACGTGAACATTTATGGCAATTTGATTCGTCATTGTTCCCGATGTGCAGAAAAGCCCTGCTTCATAACCAAACATACTAGCAGTTTTTTCTTCCAAGGATTTTACGGTAAAATCTTCTTCAAAAACATCATCGCCTACTTCTGCTGAAAACATGGCTTCTAACATGGCTGGTGTTGGTTTTGTGAAAGTATCACTTCTTAATTCAATGTTCATGGGTTTATTTTTTTAATTTTGTTAATGAAATGTAATATAAAAACGATTAATCTTTCTTCAAAATGAAATCGAAAATAACCATAGAATACTGCCCAAAATGCCATTGGTTAATGCGTTCGGCATGGTTGGCACAAGAATTATTGACCACTTTTGAAGATGATTTATTAGAAGTTAGCCTTCGTCCCAGTGAAGTTGCAGGACGTTTTCAAATAATTTTAGACGACCAACTTATCTTTGACCGCAAGCGTGAAGGTCATTTCCCAGAGGCCAAAGAATTGAAACAACTTGTCAGGGATATTATTTGTCCAGAGCGTAGTTTGGGGCATTCGGATAAGAAGTAATCACCGCTTCTTATTCACCAAATAAACGCCTAAAATCACAATAAAACCCCCAACAATTTGTTCTTTCCTAAGTATTTCATGTAAGAGGAAAAAAGAAATAATCGAAGTTAAAACGGGTTGGATTAATAGCGTTGGCGACACAATGGCAGCAGGTAGAAATCCTAAGGCATAATTAATTGAAAGCCATCCCACTAAATGACAAATTAATCCTGCTGCAATGAATGAAAGCCACGTTTGATTATCAAAATTTAGCATCGGTAAATCCTGTTGCCAACAAAGTAAGTAAGAGAAAAATAGACAAGTAATTAAAGACCATCCCATAAAATTAACAACATCAACACTTTCTCTAACTTGCTGAGTAATAAGTAAATAGCCTGCATAAAAAACAGCCGCCCCAATTGCCATTAAATGTCCTGTTCCCAAGCTTGGATTATAGAAAAAATCACGACCCGTAACTGTAAAAACGCCAATAGTTGCTACTAAAAGACCAATCCAATAAATAGGAGGGAGGCGTTGTTTGAAAATAAATAACGTACCTAAACCTACAAAAATGGAGGCATTATTTGCCAATAAAGTAGAGACAGATGCTGAGGTTTTTAAGATTGAAAGGTTCCATAATGCCATGTCGCAAGCAAAGAAAAAACCTCCTAATATTATCCATAAAAGCGTTTTCTGGTTGGGTATTTTTATCTTTTTATAAAGCCATATTGGTAGCAATCCTAAAAAGCAAAAAAAGTACCGATAAAACCCCGAAGTGAGAGCGGGTGCATGTGCTATTTTTACAAATATTGCCGACCAAGCAATGCAAAAAACGCCTAATAATAAGAATAAATAGGCTTTTAAAGGAATTGGATTTGTTTCAGACTTCAAGGAGTGGTTGATTTTATGATGAAAGAAATTATTTTTGTCTTTCTTGGGTAAATTTACTCAATAGATTAAGATAAAATAGAAA
>JACMRQ010000181.1 GCA_014376355.1 Arcicella sp.
ATAAAAAGCAATTTTTTATTAGAAAAAAGGTGTTTAACGTATTGTTAATCAATATTTTATAATTAAAAATTCTCTATGTTTATAAAAAAGACAAGTTTATTAAAATTTTAATTTTTTAATAAATTATACTCATTTTATTCTATCTATCTTTATAAGATATTATTTATCGTTTCGAAATTATAATTTTAAGATAAAATGTCTAACCAAACTAATCCAACAAAAATTTTCTTAGCTGAAGACGATGATGAAGACGCTGATATATTCAAAGATGCCCTCTCAGATTTGAATTTGCACACTACCCTCACCGTTGTTCAAAATGGCATCTTACTCATGAATTTATTAGCAAATAGCGAACATCTTCCTGACATAATTTTTCTGGATTTGAATATGCCTCTCAAAAATGGATTACAGTGTCTTAAAGAAATTAAGAGTTCAGAAAGATGGAAATCGTTGAATATTATTATTTTATCAACTTCATCTAATAAAATTCAAAAAGAGGAAATGTACTCGCATGGAGCAAATTTTTTCTTGACGAAGGCTTCTTCTTATAAAGAATTTAAAGATAATCTGGCAGGATGTCTTCGACCTTCTGCTTCAGTTTGACATTTACAATTATAATATTTTTATCTTTTTATCTTCTAAAAATCTGTTTATGTTTCTGCAAAAATTAAAGAGTGAAACTGGTAATTCACATTTTGCTCTTGAACAAAACCCATATTCCATTAACTTGATGAACCCCAATGTTAGCTTAGACGATTATTCAAATTATCTACAAAGATTATATGGATTTGTATTTGGCTTCGAACGTACTGTATTCCCAAAATTACAAGAAATTGATCCAGATATCAATTTGAGACGCAAAAGCGAGTTAATGCACCGTGATTTATTAAAACTTAAATGTGATTTTACAAAAATTCCAACGTTTTCAGAAGAAGCGTTCAATCTTCATTATACCAACAGTCTTACAGCATTAGGAGGGCTGTATGTCTTGGAAGGCTCAATGTTAGGTGGTGTGATGATTAAAAAACACTTGACTGAGAAACTTGGAAATAAAGTCGTTGATAATATGGAATATTTCACTGGTTATGGCTCTGAAACAGTAAAAATTTGGAAGAACTTCTTAAATATATTATCTTCTCATGCTACGGACATTGAAAAAGAGAGGATTATTATCAATAGTGCAAACAATACTTTTGACTTACTTAATCAATGGATTGCCCCACACCCGCCCAAAATCATTTAAATAAATGAACATCAAAAATCTTGTTAATACTGAATCACTTACAATCACTAATTGTGAAAATGAGCCAATTAATATTCCTGGCAGTATTCAACCGCATGGCTTTTTATTGGGTGTTGCAAAGGATACTTTGAAAATTATATATTGCAGTGAAAATTGTTGCGAATACTTTGAACTGAGTCTCACTGAAATCTTGGACAAACCCCTTTCTGACTTTTTTTTAAAGGAAGAATTAGCAAATTTCAATACTTATTTTGATGAGAACGAAGAGGAAATTATTCGTCCTTA
This sequence comes from Arcicella sp., assembly GCA_014376355.1. Lineage (GTDB taxonomy): Bacteria > Bacteroidota > Bacteroidia > Cytophagales > Spirosomataceae > Arcicella. Next base: position 1,529 of record JACMRQ010000181.1, read on the forward strand.
CATTTTTAGTATCAAAGGCAAGGAATATGATACTTCTGCCCATGTCAGCAACAATTGTATTATCTTAGAATTTGAGCCTTTCTCGCAAGTATCACTTGATTTCCACGACGTTTATATTCAAACAAAACGTTTCAGTTATTACACTGAAAGGGCTGATAATTTAAAGATGCTTTGTCGGGACATTGCCAAGGAGACAAAATCTATTACAGGCTATGACCGTGTGATGATTTATCGTTTCGATGAAGATTATAACGGAGAAGTATATGCGGAAAGTAAAAATGACAATCTTGAACCATTTTTGGGTCTTCATTATCCTCATACTGACATTCCTGCTCAAGCACGAGCCTTGTATTTGAGTAATAAATTACGAATACTGTCAGACGTAAATTACAAGGTTGTTCCTTTATATGGCTTAAATGATAGTCATGCACAGACAAACACCTTAGACCTAAGTTTAGCTTCTTTGCGAAGTTTCTCCCCAATTCATATTAAATATTTACAAAATATGGGTGTTGAAGCAACTTTAGCTATTTCATTAATTCATAAGGGGAAATTGTGGGGGTTAATCGTTGGGCATCATTATACTACTCGTCGCATTCCATATTTCACAAGGCTTGCAGCTCATTTACAGGCGGTATTTTTATCCTCCCAAATTGATGTCCGCCAGATAGCTGATGAGTTTGAGTATGCAAAAGATAGTGATAAAAAAATTGACAAATTACAGGATGCACTCTCAGAAGTTAATTTTGATATTACAGAAAATAAGAGTTTAGTTTTATTGAGAGGATTATTAAATGCTGACGGCGTAATTATTTATAATAACGGAATTATACATTCTGACGATTCACTGCCCAATGAAGAATTGCTGTATCCTTTTTTAAATTGGCTTCAAACCAAATATGTTAACGGAATATATGAAAGTTCAGAATTAATAAAAGATTATCAAGATGCTAAATTTCTTGTAAAAGAGATTGCAGGAGTTTATTCTCTATCATTAGGAGAAAACAGTGGAAATTGTATTGTATGGACTTTAAAAGAAATTGAAAAAACGGTAAATTGGGCGGGAAATCCAAATAAAGCTATCCTAAAAAATGAAGAAACCAGTGTACTTAATCCACGAAATTCATTTGCTATGTGGACACAGTCAGTAAAAAATCAAAGTCGCCAATGGAAACAAACAGATAAAAATGTCGCCTCAAAGATTTGTTCAATAATTCAACGTCAATTACATCTTAGAGAATTAAAAGAAGAGGGAGTAAGGTATCAAAATTTGAACGAAAAATTACAAAAAACAAATGATGAACTCTCAAATATGAATTGGATTAGTACGCACGATTTGAAAGAACCATTACGAAAAATTCAAATTTACGCATCTATAATTTTGGAAAAAGATTCTTCTGAGATTCCTGAGAGCGTAAAAAAAAATATTTTTAGAATGCAGGCATCGGCAGGAAGAATGCAGATGTTGATTGAGGATTTACTATCATACACTGAAGTGATTAATAGTAAAGAAAAGTTAAATGAAGTTGATTTAAACCAAATTTTAGAAGAAGTAAAAGGTGAATTGCAAGAAAATTTAGATGAAAAAAATGGACAAATTTTGGTCAAATACTTACCAATTGTGCAAGGAGTTAGCTTTCAAATACGACAATTATTCATTAATTTAATAAGTAATTCAATCAAATTTGCGAAAGCAGATGAAAAGCCAATTATCAGGATAGACTACACAAAAACAATTCGCCCAGTTGTTTCAAATGAAAAAAATAGTACAAAGGGATTTTATCATTGTATTACCATCTCAGATAATGGAATAGGGTTTAATGCAGCCTACAAAGAAGACATTTTTAGGGTTTTTCACAGGTTGAATACCCAAGAATATAAGGGATCTGGTGTAGGTCTGGCCATTTGTAAAAAAATAATTGAGTCGTGCGGAGGTTTTATTGAAGCTCATAGCGAAGAGATGAAAGGAGCAATTTTCTCCCTTTATTTTCCGAAGTAAATCAATAATATTACGAAAAATTAGCGTTAATATTTTGAAATACTAACACCAATTCTTTATTTTACCACCGCCAAGCGACTAACCAATGTTTCTTCCCCTTTTTTATTTCCACTAAAAATCAAATAAATGCCCGTTTCAACTCGTCCGCCTGCTAACGTTTTCCCATTCCAAACGGCTGTTCCACCATTGGCACGAGTTTCATAGACTAAATTTCCTGCCACATCTGTAATTTTTACGAAGGCATTTTCAACTAAACCTTCAATTCCAATTTGTCCGTCAAAATCGGGTCTAACGGGATTTGGAAATATTTTTACGGCATTTTCATCTTGCTTTAAACTCCCCTCCGTAGCGGTGCCACGATAGGAAACCATACCTTTCGGGGTTCGGATATATACTTCGCCTGTGTTGGGTTCAGCCGTGATGTAGGAAATTTCGTTAGTGGGTAAAGGTGCATTTTTTTCAGTAAAGTTAATGACCAATTCCGTTCCATCAGGACTAAATAAAAAGATACCATTTTTAGTTCCCATCCATTTTCGATTTCCTCCATCAACAGCAATTGATGTAACGGTTTCGTTGCCTAAAAGCCTTCTCCGTTCGAATACAGGAATATAAGCATCAAAATTTTTACCACTAAAAACGGCGGAAGGATTATCAAAAACGACTACACCTTTATCCGTCCCAGCCCACAATTGCCCATCACGATCTGTAGCTAAACTTTTTACATTATTACTCGGCAAACTGCCCGAACCCACACCTGTAGATACAAATTGACGTTGATTTTTTGGACTAATTACTAAAATTCCCCCAAAATCTCCCTGCCTAATCCAACGATTTCCTTCTAAATCCAATACGATTGAATCTTGGCGAGTTTGATAAAGCGTATCTAAACTAATTGGACTATAGCTTTTGTAAGTTCCTTCCGAATTACCTATTAATCCATTTTTATAATCTGCAATCCAATATTTGCCTATTAATTCAGATTTAAGTTGTCGAGATTGTTGTATTTTATTTTCGACAATCTTGTTTATGCTCAAATTAGCGACATTCAAAATATTGGCAGAATTCAAAGATTTTATAAAATATTCTTGACTATTAACCAAATCAATATCTTCAACTTTACCTGTAAACTTGATAAAATTTCCATATTTACCATTTTGGTAAGTAAAAATTTCACCTAAATCAGAGGCTAAAATAATTCCATTTTGAAAATTACTTAACGATAACTTCTTGGCAATCAAGGTCTTCCAATTACCAAAAAATTGAAGATTGACGTTAGAAGCAAACTTTGCTCCTCTAATGCCTTGCGATGTTGATAAATAAATACTGTCTGGTGTAAAAACGCTTTTGTATATGATAATTGGCGAGCCATTATTCCCTAAATTTTGGTACGTTTCTCTAATATCTTGCTTTTCAATATCCAAAACAACTAAACCGAAATCATAAGCCAGATAAGCAATCTTATCTTTAAATTGAATATGATTTACTGCCTTATTACCTTGAATTGAAGAGGATTCTTTCAATAAGGGAATGTTGGTAATCTTGACAGGTTCACCTTTGGCATTGACAGTCAATAAATCAATATTACCCGTTTGGTAGGCAATTATAAGTGTTTTTAAAGAAGAATTATAGCCAATTTTGGCAATCCCAGTCTCAGTAAATCCATCAATTTTCGAGAGTTTAATAGTTTGTTTTTCAACTGTATCGTAATAGAAAAATCCATTTTCGGTAACGCAATAAATATTTTTTTCAACGATGGATAAGTCTTTGGCGTTCAAATAGTTAAAATGGGTTTTCCAGGTGCCAATTTGTGCATTTGCCCTTGGAAGTAGGCAACAAGTAATAGCGAGTAATTTTATAAATCGATTGAGAGACAGACCGCTTAAATTACTCCAGTACTTGTTGGCTGGTCTGAATGATTCATTAAATACCAACCACTTAAAAAGAAGTGAGGCAGAATAGCTAATTCTTATTCTCTCAAACTTTGCCCCTTTTATAAATGAAAACATTTTCTGCATCTTGCTTCGTAGCTATCGGTTTCGCCTAAAATCACTTGTTCTTGGGCTGCTGTTTTGCGATATGAATAATTGGCAACATCACCACAAATTACGCACACAGCATGAACCTTTGTAATGTATTCGGCAATTGCCATGAGTGCGGGCATTGGTCCAAATGGCTTACCCTTAAAATCCATATCAAGTCCTGCCACAATAACTCTTTTCCCTGAATCTGCCAGTTTATTAATAACATCAACTATCTCCGAATCAAAGAATTGCACTTCATCAACTCCTACAACGTCACAGTCACCCGAAAGTAAAAGTATCTCTTGTGATGCCTGTATTGGCGTTGAACGTATAGACATAGAGTTATGAGAAACAATATCATCTTGATGATAACGAGTATCAAAAGCGGGTTTAAAAATTTCCACTTTTTGCTTGGCAATTTTAGCACGATTTAATCGTCGGATTAGTTCTTCGGTTTTCCCCGAAAACATAGAGCCACAGACAACTTCAATCCATCCAGTGCGTTTTTCATTTTGTTGATATTGGTTATGGTACGGTTCAATAAACACTTTTCTGGAATGATTTAAGATGAATGATTCACGAAGATACGAGATTTTGTATTAGAGGAAAACGAAAGCATCCACGAACTTACATAAAATACAATTTTAGAAAATCATTTTACTTTGATTTGTAAATCTAAATAATCATTAATTAATACGACAAATGTCAGATTTTCTTAAAATTAATTTGACTTTTCAAAGATGAATTTGTACTTTCGTTATCATTATAACCCTAAAATATCAATAAAATCACATGAAAACTATCAATCAATGGCTCGTTGAATATGGCGAAAGCCACCAAAATCCTACGAATAAAACAGTACATTGGGTATGCGTTCCGCTTATCTTTTTTAGTATAATTGGTTTATTGTACAGTATAAAACTCCCCTTCTTCAGCCTCGGTAATATGGAAGGAAATGTGGCGTTAATCGTATTAGGTTTAACATTGGTTTACTATTTTACCTTGTCAAAATCTCTCGCAGTTGGCCTTTTATTATTTACTTCTCTTTGTGTTTATTTATGTTATCTTATTGAACAATCAGGTTTTGCTCCACTTTGGCAAGTTTCGACAACCGTTTTTGTCTTGGCTTGGATTGGACAATTCTGGGGACATAAAGTAGAAGGCAAAAAACCATCTTTTTTAAAGGATATACAATTCTTAATGATTGGTCCAGCTTGGTTAATGAGTTTTATATATCAACGTTTTGGAATTGCTATATAAATAGGAATTTTAAAGAGTGCAATTCATCAATTTTGCATTCCATGAAAATCAATTATTTCACTTTTTTTCACTTCATAATTCAGAACTAAAACCGATCTTTCATAACACATCAAACTAAAACCGGATCAAGTAGTTAATATTTGATTCGGTTTTGTTTTTAATAAAGTATATTCACGAAATCAAAACGAAATTTTAAATCACAATTTAAACACAAAAAAAATGTTCTTAATTTTCTTAGGTATAGTGGCTTTAGTGGTTGGTTTTGCCATCAATACACCTTCATTAACAATTGCTCGTTTTTCTCGCCCCGTGAAGGTTCTTGGTGGAATTTTGTTAGTTATTGGTATTCTTTCATCGGGTATCAAGCAAATTAATGCGGGTGAAGTTGGTGTTCAATCATTATTTGGTAATGTTGGACAAAGTACGCTTTCAAGCGGATTAAATTTTATAAATCCATTAGCCAACGTTGAAACGTTTGACATAAAAACGCAAAATTATACCATGTCAGCAATTCATGACGAAGGCAACCAACAAGGCGATGATGCCATCAGGGTTCTGACAGCGGATGGCTTGGAAGTTGTGATTGATTTAACTGTTTTATATAGAGTAATTCCCGCTGAAGCTCCAAGAATTTTAAGAGAGATTGGCGTTGACTATCAGAATAAAATTGTCCGCCCTATTACTCGCACAAAAATTAGAGATAATGCAGTTTATTATGATGCTGTGGCACTTTATTCGAGTAAGAGAGACTCATTTCAGAATGGAATTTTTAAATCAATTGAGAAAGATTTTCGTTCGAGAGGTCTTTTATTAGAGCAATTATTAGTAAGAAATATTGTGTTACCTATATCCGTGAAAGCATCCATTGAATCAAAAATAAATGCTGAACAAGATGCCCAAAAAATGCAATTTGTTTTGCAAAAAGAGAAACAGGAAGCAGAACGTAAGCGTGTAGAAGCACAAGGAATTGCAGACTATCAAAAGATTCTTTCGACTGGTTTGAGTGATAGACAGTTACAGTATGAAGCAATTTTAGCCCAAAAAGAAATAGCTAAATCTCCAAACACAAAAGTAATTATTATGGGTAAAGGCAGTACGCCCATCCTTTTGGGAGATAAGTAATCAATTGTTAATTATTAATCAGTATTTAAAAACTTCAATTTAACTTTTGAATAGCGATTTGACCATTGTTAGGCCGCTAATTATAGGCATAAAATTAGATTTCATAATCTAGCTTTATGCCTTATAACTTTTATCTTATACCTAAAATTCACTTTTGTCCAATCGTTAACATCTGAAAAAATTGGTCAAGTTTAGGTAAAACAATTATTTCAGTTCTACGGTTTGCTTTTCGTCCTACATCGCTTGAATTTGAAACTTTTGGGACGTATTCAGAACGTCCACCCGCTGTCATACGCTCCGGTGAGATACCAAATTTAGCTTGTAAAAGTCTCACCACGGAAGTGGCTCTTTTTGCCGATAAATCCCAATTATCTGTTAAACAATTTGTTGAAATCGGCACATTATCAGTATGCCCTTCCACTAAAATATCTAATTCCTTATGGTCGTTAACCACTCTCGAAACCTTTTCTAAAATAATCTCCGCCTTTAGATTTATCATCGCACTACCTGATTGAAAAAGCATTTTATCGGATATCGAGATATAAACAACGCCCTTTTTCACTTCCACCGTTACATCATCGTCATTAATATCTGCCAATGAACGTTTCAAAGTCATTACCAAAGCTAAGTTCAAGGAATCTTTTCGTTGAATTGATGAATTTAAATCTTTAATATATTTGCTTTGATCGTTGAGCGTTTCCAAGGATTTTTTGATACTTTCAGCCCCTGATTTACTCACAATAGAAAGGTCAGACATTCTATCCAAAAGATTGGTATTCGTCTTTTTCAGATAATCAATTTGGTCTTCTAAGGCTTTATTTTGAACAACCCATTGTTTCGATTTTGAATCCAGTTCATTATTTTTTGATTTCATTTCCGATTCTAAACCCGATTTTGCTTTTTCGCAATCTCTAATTTCAGTTCTCACCCGATTCAAGTTATTTTCAGAACTTGCCTTATACGTTAAATATTCTGCTTGAGCTTCAACTAATTTTTTCTTGCTTACACATGAAGTTATAAAGACAAGTAATACAGCATATAACAATATTTTTTTCATGCTTATTTTGGTTGGATTATACAAATTATTTTAACTCACTCGCCTTAATATCTCTTGTCCATTGTTGTTCTCCTTTTGAATCAAAAATACTGATTTTCAAAACTCTATCTTTCAAGGTTCCAGTTACTTCACAAATAGAGAAATTACGTTCTGTAAATAAAGTCCCCTCAACCATAGGTGAATTTTCTTCGCCTTTTACTGGTTTGGCAGGTCCAGCAGTGAAAGGTGAAACCGTGAGGTCATATAATGGGTAATTTGTTCCTGAACGTTCCAATTTTTGAAGTACAGAATGATGACGGTCACCTGTTACAAACATTACACCATTAATTTTTGCGTCTGTAATTCGCTTTAATAATTCGCCTCTTTCGGTTTCATAATTTGCCATAGTTTCAAGAACTTTCGCTGGATTCACCACTTGCCCGCCCGTTACGATAATCTTAAAAGTAGCACTACTACTCGTGAGGGCATCAATTAACCAATTTAGCTGTTTCTTTCCGAAGAAATCACGATTAGGATTTTTGTCATCATCAGGAGCTCTAAACCAACGGTCGTCCATCATAAAAAACTGAACATCTCCCCATTGGAACGTTCCAGTGCAACCTTCATCTTTGAAGATAAAGTTGGGATTCGCCCAAAATAATTTAAACATTTCAAGTGCCATATCCTTATTCCCAAAAGACCGATCGGAATCATTATTGGCAAAATCGTGGTCATCCCAGATAGCGTAATGATGCGTACTACCCAATAGTGCTTGCATTTCTGGCACGTTACGTGAATGTGTATTACGATGAATCATACCAGTGCGAGTTCCCCAATCCGCCTCCCGATAATAGAGGTTATCACCGCCCCAAATCATAAAATCGGGCTTTTTGTCGTAAATAGATTTGAAAATTTCATTGTGTCCGCCGTAGCCATTTCCTGGGCGGTCGGTTTCAGTTTCATTCACATAATTACAACTGCCCAAGGCAAACTTAAAATTGGGCGGGTCTTTACGGTATTGCCAAAGTTCTTGGGTTTGAAAGGCAAGTGGATAATTACGAGCTACGACTTTATTATTCAGTAATACTTTGTAAGTATATTTTTTACCCATTGTTACTTGGTCACAAACAATTTTTGCAGTAAAACCGTCTTTTTTAGAGGTTAAAACTTCATCTGTTGTTTTTTTTACAGACGGTTTGTCTTGCTCCCAATACACAAACTTTACTTTGGCGGGTTTTTCGGTTTGTACCCACAGCATTACCTCTTTCATGTCGGAATAGCCAACCATTGGGCCATTTTTGATTTGGGCCTTTGTGAAAGTCGCTTGTGCGATAAGGAGGAGGAATAATAGTTTTTTCATTTAGAATTATTCAGTTTATTGACAGGGTTTAATTGTTGGATTGGACGTATCTTTGCAAAAAAATCAAGAAATAAATGTCATATTACCACATTCAATCCATTCCTCTTACCGATTTAGCCAAGCAGTTCGGAACGCCTTTGTACGTCTATGACGCTAACAAAATTATCGAAAAAATCTCCATTCTCCGTGATTCTTTTAAGAATGTTAATCTAAAGATAAAATACGCTTGCAAAGCCAATACTAATTTAGCGATTTTAAAATTGATGCGTAAACATGGCGTAGAGATTGATGTTGTGTCGCCAGAAGAATTGCGTTTGGCGATGATGGCTGGTTTTGAAGGTTCACAAATTACCTTTACACCCAGTGGCGTATCTTTCGATGAAATTGAATTGGCGGCTGAATTAGGTACAAGAATTAATTTAGATAATCTAGACGTTCTCGAAAAATTCGGACAACGTTATGGCTCTACGAAAGGGGCATTGATTCGCTTGAAACCACACGTTTTTGGCGGTGGCAACGAAAAAATAATGACGGCTCACCCAGAATCTAAATTTGGAATATCAATTCACCAAAAAGAGGAAATTTTGACGATTGTGGAAAAGTATGATATGAAAATTATCGGCTTACATCAACATACAGGTTCAGATGTAAAAAATGCGGATGCTTTTACTAAAGCAGCCACTGCAATTTTGGAAATGGCTTTTAGCTTTAAAGACTTAGAAATTATTGATTTAGGTGGTGGATTTAAAGTAGCTTATCAAGATGGAGACGTCGTTACAGACATGGCAGAAGTGGGTGAAATATTAACGAATGCTTTTCTTAATTTCTCGCAGAAATACGGTCGTGAATTACAATTATGGTTTGAACCAGGCAAGTTTTTAGTGAGTGAATCAGGGACGTTTTTAACAACTGCTAACGTTGTGAAAATTGACCCAATCAAAACATTTATAGGTGTAAATTCTGGTTTAAATCATTTGGGCAGACCGATGATGTACGGGGCATTTCATGATATTTTTAATGCCTCAAACCAAGATGAAACTGAAAAAGATGAATACCGTGTGGTTGGATATATATGTGAAACCGACACTTTTTCATGGACTCCTGAAGGTAAGCAAGGCGAGCGTTTGATGAATAAAGTAACCGCAGGAGACATTATTGCGATAAAAAATGCGGGAGCATATTGTTTTTCAATGGCTTCTCAATACAATTCGAGATTGCTTCCAGCGGAGGTTCTTGTGCTTGGAGGCGAAGCAAAACTGATTCGTAAACGGGACACTTTTGAGGATATTGTTCGGAATTTGGTGGATGTAGAAGTATAGGAATTATTTATGATTGTAAATAAAACTTTGTTTTATTTACAATCATAAATTTATTGCACTTCAAAATAAGTATCCAATCCCCAAAGTCGCAACCATTGATTTATTGTTTGTATTTTTCAAGTCGTAAAATGAGCGTGCTTCAATTAAAATACTTTTATTCAATTTTACGCCAATACCTAATACTGTTCCATAACTAAATCTATTTGTTCCAGTTAAATCATAAGCTATTGAAGTTTTAAACGTTGAAACCGCTTCTTCATATGTCGAACTAAGATAATAGTTGGCATATCCCCCAACCTTTACCATAAATTTAGTTGAACCTTTTCCCAAATTAATGTCTAAAGTGATTGGCGTAAGAATACTTCCTGTGGTCAATTTCTCAAAAGAACCTGCTATTTCATTAGATTGCTGTACACCCATTGCATAAAGAACTTCTGGTTGAATGGCGAACGTCTCATTTAAGAGAATGTTTATGATCAATCCTGCATTTAAACCTGGCGAAAAAGCAACATCTTCCCCTGTTTCAAATGAAATAAATTGAGAAGCCTCCACTCGTATACCAAACTTAACTCGTTTTGAACTGCCATTTACGTCGCTTGGTGTTTTTATTTTTTTATATTTTGGCTCTTTTACCACTTCAACTTTGTCTTCCTTTACCTTTCCCACTTTTGACGGGCCAGATGACTGCGTTGTGGTAGTTGAAGTTGGAATACTTTGAGGTGGTGTTATCGTAGTAGTTGTTGTTGTTGTTTTCTTTTCAACAACAGGGGGTTTTACCGCAGAACTTGAAGTTGTGGTAGTTGTAGTTGTTGTTGTTTTATTCGTCGTTTTGGGATATGCCTTGGTTGTGGATTTTTTGGTTGTCACAGGCTTTTTAGTTTGACTCCATGTTATTTTACCACTCATTAAAACAATTAGTAAGGTTGCGATAATGTAATTTTTCATGATTCTAAAATGGATTATGGGTAAATATTTAATAATTGCAATTTATAAAGGTTGGGTGAAAACGTATTAACCATTTAATAAGTCAAACCTACCGATAGATAAATATTATACCAATCGATTAATTTCATAAAATCTGATAGAATTTTAATCAAAACATTAAATTAAGCCAAAATGTCATTTAAAAAAATCACATAAGCCCTTATTTATGACAAAAAGTCATTAAAATTTACATGGTATGGGATTTGATAAATACTAATCGAAGTTTAATAGTATTTATCAGACTTAAAATTAAAAATATTCATTAAAACGTAAACTATAAAATCAATATTAAATCAGCGGTTTGCCGCTCAATAAAGCCATGAGATTTGTAAGATTTAGACAACCAGAAATCAACTTTTTAGGAACAAATTTTAATCATTTATTTAAACCATCAGACACCATATTTCCAGCAAAGTCATTCAACAATGTAGCGTACAATAACCTTCCAGCCGTTAATATAAAAGAAGTTGAAAACGCATTTCATATTGAAGTAGCCGCTCCAGGTCTAAAAAAAGAAGATTTTAAATTAAGTCTTCACGAAAACCGTCTGACTATTTCAACCCAACGAGAAGAAAATAAGGAAGAGAAAACGGAGAAATTTAGTCGTCAGGAATTTAATTATTCTTCATTTCAACGTACTTTTACTTTACCTAAAAATGTGGACGGCGAGAAAATTGATGCTTCATACACAAACGGTATTTTGCACGTAGGTCTTCCTAAAAAAGAAGAATTGAAGCCTGCAATTAAGGAAATTGCAGTGGCATAATTAGCTACTAATTATTGGTTAATAGTTATTGTTCTAGGTCTATTAACCAATAACTAATTCCTAACATCAAATCCCCAATTTAATTTACTTCTTAAAGTATTCAAAAAATTTGTATCGGATAATCTTATTAGGTTTGCTTTAAATTGCTCTCTTTTCATACTGATTTTAATGTTACTATCAACAACTTTTGAACGAGCATCCAAAGAAATTAAACAATTATTACTCCTACTTTCTATTTCAAAACTCATTACAGAATCGGTTGAAACAACCAGAGGACGCACATTTAAATTATGTGGACTCATAGGAGATATTACAAAAATATCTGAGGTAGGAATTACTAATGGCCCGCCCACACTTAAATTATAACCCGTTGAACCAGTAGCTGTTGCAATAATCAATCCGTCAGCCCAATAAGTATTCAAGAATTCTCCGTTCAAATAAGCCCTCACCATGATCATCGAAGAAGTATCCGTTTTCATAATTCCCAATTCATTCAATCCAAAATTTACCCCACTAAAAATATCTAATTTTTCCCCATTTAAACGAGAATCAATACTTACTAAAGTACGTTGGTCAAGGGTATAATTTTCTGCAAATAATTCCTGCAAACTTTCCTCAATTTGGTCTGGAGAAACTGTTGCTAAAAAGCCTAAACGTCCTGTATTTATTCCCAAAATGGGCGTTTCACGGTCACCTACGTGCGTTACAGCATCCAATAGCGTACCATCTCCCCCTAAAGTCAAAACAAAATTTGCATCAAAAAGGTCTTTTTGATTCGTATAAAAAGTTGTCGCTGAGTGAATTATACCAACCTCAGTCAAAATTTTCTGATAAGATTCAGAAATTTGGAGTTCAATATTTTTATTAGCCAATGTATCGAACATTGTCTGAACAAAAGGCTTAGTTTCGTCCTTAAAATTTCGCCCGTGAATGGCTATTTTCATAATTTTTGAGAAAAGGAATACTTTTTATAATCTTCAAAATTAAACAAAAGAGAATACTAAGGTCGTAAACTTCTGGATATTTATTTAGCATAATTTAAAAAAAACTTCCGTACTCGTTGAAATCAAAGAAATCGTAGCTTATTAAAAAGAAATTAAAAATCATTTCGGGCGAAATGATTTTTGAAGAAAAACATACGTTTTGTGGGTTAGAATGGTACGTTCGTTAAACCAGAGTTGTATAACGTTTCTCTAAGTTGTAAATCTGTTCGGAATAAATCACTAATTTACAAATTACCTAAAGGTAACTATTTCGGTTTAACATCGGAATAAACAATTTTTAAATTACCATCAGCCTGCTTTTCAACAATCATATATTGATATTTTTTCTCTAAGAAATCAGATTTGGTAGTTGAAAATATAGAAGCAATTTCACTTTTTTCTTCTTTGGTTTCACCTTCAATTTCTCGGCTATCTCTCTCATTCCCGTATGAAATTACTTTCATGCTAACTTCGGCAGTTCCAGACCTAATTAATCCTAAATCTTTAGCAGCTAAATAGGATAAATCTATTAATCGTGATTTTGAATGAGGTCCTCGGTCGTTTACCCGTACGATGGTCTTTAAACCATTATCACGGTTAGTAATCTCTAATAAAGTTCCGAAAGGATAAGTGCGGTGAGCAGCAGTACGTTGAGTGGCTCGATAGCGTTGTCCGCTTGAGGTACGTTTTCCTTCAAATTTTTTAGCATAAAACGAAGCTGTACCAGCATTGGCTTTATCATCTAATGAAGGGTTGATTAAATTAAAAAGAGCAGTAAATACGGTAACATAAGCACTTTTAAAAATCATAATGGAGAAGCAACTCAAACTATTTAATCTACTGATTATTAGTAGATTAAATAAAATAAATGTTTTAACTGCTTGTTAGTTAGGAATTAATTGAATCGTTAAAGTTACTTTCCATAAATGGAAAACAAAGTATTTAAATCAATTTTACTATAAAAATGTGAACACAAATTTAATAATAAAATCCTAAAAAGCCTAAATTTGAATTTTTTAAACCGTTATTCACCTCTTTATTCTACCCCAAAAACACAGTATTCTCATAAATATTTAGGTACATTATGAAAGTTCCCTGTTTATATCGATTCATAAAATAGATAATCATTTCAGCAGAACAGCAGAAGCATCTTTCTTCTTTACTCTCAAACTCCACATTGAAAGAGCCACTAATATTACGTAAATGACTGATATGAAATAAGATAAAATAATAAAAAAGTCCAGATAATTAATACTTTTTTGGAAGAAATTTTTATAGAATAACACCAAGATACTACCCATATAGGCGTAATAATCCGCAAAAGTTATCAAAAATCCTACCGTTCCAGATTTTTTGAAAGCAGCAATCATCCTTTCAAAATAGAGACTATTACACATCGCATAAGCCAGATATACACCCAAACCCAAAGTAGTGAGCCATGCCACAGGTGATAAGATTTTTTGCTGAAAAAGTAGCGTACTTATGCCAATCAAAACTCCTCCAGCTAACATCAATAATTGGATAATCACAAAGGCTTTGTAATTATTTTGTACCCAACGCATAGAAGCCATTATCAACAATACAATAATTGCGATGGGCGTTTCTGTCTGCGTAAAAATGGCCGAATTATTACCGTAACCCAATAATTTCCAAATTTCAGGGGTAAAATTATCTCTAAATTCTCGGAAGGAGGTGAGAAGGACATAGGAAACTACAAAAATAGTCATGCTCAAAGCAAATTCTTTAATAAATGCCTTTCTGTCAGAATTTTGCATGGGTTTTCGTTCAGTTCGGTTTTCCTTATCTTCTTGGTTGGGCGGTGTAATTTGCCCCATTAACCACGCACAAATTCCGAAAGGAACAATCATAATGGCGCAGGCAACAAAGGGCATCCAAAACTGACTCACTTCTAAACTTGTCATCACCCATTTTCCAATACTTTTTGCAAATCCCGAACCCATAATAAAGGATGCTGTTAAGACTGCAACCAATAAATCTGTGGTTTTCCTACCCTCCAAAAACCCTAAAATCGTACCATAAACCATGCCTAAAGGAAGACTTGCTAAAAAAATAAAAAACAGGTTGTATGGAGCAGGTGTAAGGGCAAAAAATAAATAACAAAATAATGATAAAATAATCATTATCAGTAAGTTACGTGAACGATTTTTTGGCAACATTTCCGAAACATACTTAATCCCCAAACCCTTAGAAACGGCAAAACCCAAAACCTGGGCAGTAATTATAAGAATCTTGAAATTCACGCCAATAAATACCAAGTTTTCATAAGTTGCCGCTGTATATGCCCGTCGAAATGGATAGAAACACATGTAGGTAAAAAAGGCAGTGACAGAAGCAAATAAAGTTTGATTAAAGGAACTTCGATTAATGATTTCACTGAGTTTTTTGGGCATGATATTAATGGTTTCTCAAAGATAAGTTTTTGAGGGAAAATTATAGTAAAATACTTTTCTTATCATGTATGCCAAAAATCAAAACTTAAGACTCAAGTCAGGTATTTTTTATGGTTGGCTTAAAAGTCCATGCCACAATTCTACTAATTTTCTGTCCTTGTGCCATATCAATAGTCTTAATATCAAGGGCTTTTACACTTTTTAAGGCTCTATAAATACTGGGTAAATGCTCTTTTTTTGATATTAAACTTGTAAACCAAACACACTTTTCAGGGATAGTGGCAGACTCTTGAATCATTTTTATAACGAATTTTTCCTCTCCACCTTCGCACCATAATTCAGCATTTTGCCCCCCAAAATTTAAGATAGATTTTGACGTATTTTTACCCACTAAATTTTTGATTTTTCGTTGTGTTCCTTGGGTTGCTTCTTCCAATGAAGTATGAAAAGGTGGGTTACAAATGGATAATTCGAAAATTTCATCAGACATGATAATTCCTTTGAAAATGTTGTTAGAAGACGTTTGCAGGCGAATATCAATTTTACCTAAAAGTGAGTCATTATTAGCAATAATTTTCTCCGCTGACTGAACAGCTACTGAATCAATATCGGAGCCTACGAAATTCCAACCATACCCAGAACTACCAATAATTGGGTAAACGCAGTTCGCCCCAACGCCAATATCAAGCACTTTTATGGATTCTCCTATGGGAATAATTCCATTATTATTTGAAGCTAAAAGGTCAGCAATATAATGGATATAATCTGCACGTCCAGGAATGGGTGGACAAAGGTAGTTTTCTGGAATATCCCAGTAAGAAATACCATAAAAATGCTTTAAAATAGCTTTATTGAGCATTTTTACTGCTTTCGGATTGGCAAAATCAATCGTTTGAGAATCGTATTTATTGATAAAAACGAGAGATTTAAGTTCAACACAACTTTTAATTAGTTGTTCAAAATCATACCGAAACCGATGCGGATTTCGAGGATGGAGATTAGTTTTTTCGGAGAGAATTTGCGTATTTTTCATTTTTTACTAATAAACCAAGCCCAAGCAATTAACACAAATTGAATGGGCAAACGGATTAAAGCCACTTGATGACTGCCAATGGAAGGTTTTTCTTTGAAGATATCAATAATGTGCAAAGGTAGAAAAAGTATCATCATCATCAATATTCCCAAAGTTGCCCAGCCACGGAATGATGGAATAAATACGCCTAAACCACAAACAATTTCTAAAATTCCTGATAAATAATTCACTAATTTAACAGGTAAAAAATTTGGAATAAACGGAAAGTAAATTTCTGGATTTTGGAAATGTTTAAACCCAGCAAAAATCATGATTGCACCAAACAGAAAAGTTAGGATTAGTTTAAACATTTTCATTTTTGATTATTTTATTTAGTATAATAAAGAAAAATTCTACTCAATTTTCAAAGGTGGACCAACCACTTGCATTTCATTATCAATAAAAATCTTGGCCATTTCTTCGGGAGTCGGTTCATGATTTAATGCGGATACTGTAACGAAAAATTCTTCCATTTTTCCTGCAGGTTGAAAAACCACGATCATTCTACCTTTTTCCGAAACTTGCGTCCAAGCGTGAGGCACTTTTTTGGGTAAAAAAATACTATCACCGATGCTCAAACGAAATTTATCTTCCCCAATTTGAAAATAATATTCACCTTCAACCACATAAAAAGTTTCATCTTGAAGAGGATGAATATGTAAAGGAGTGCCTCTCCCCTGCGATAATGAAGTTTGCTCAAACATTGCAAAGCCTCCGTTCGTATCTTTGCCAGATATTTTCACATCCAGAATATTGGAATTAACCCCTTTTAATTTTATGTGACCATGAATTCTACCTTCGCCAGCTTTCACTTTGAAACCTTTATCAGTCCTTGAATTTTCATTTTCAATACTTGATTTTGCTGATACAGGAAATGCTGATGCAGCTAATATTGATACAATAAATTTGTCCCTTTTCAATTTTTTACGATTTAAAGTTTTAAAACTCCATCAATTTATGAATTCTTGGTTTGTTCAATTTTGTTTGCTTCCATTGATATTTGAACAGACAGATAATGATTAAAGTTAGTACATTATTTGTACATTTTCACTTATATACCCTTTCAAAACTTTTGTGATACATCGTTCTAAAATTTCGTTTTCTGCAAATATATCAGGGCTATATTTCTATAATTTTGAAATAATAATCTCATCTATATCCTTCCGCCTGCAAATTAAACAATTCTGCATATCGTCCACCTTTGGCTAATAACTGTTCATGCGTTCCAATTTCTAATACTTGCCCTTTGTCTAACACCAAAATTCTATCCGCCATTCTCACGGTTGAAAAACGGTGTGATATTAAAATAGCCGTTTTCCCTCTGGTCAAATCTGCAAATCTTCTAAAGACTTCATATTCTGCTCGAGCATCTAATGCGGCTGTGGGTTCATCTAAAATAAGAACGTCTGCTTCTCGTAAATACGCCCGTGCAAGAGCCACTTTTTGCCATTCTCCACCTGATAATTCAACACCATTTGCAAATCTTCGTCCGAGAGGTTGGTTATAAGTCATGGGTAATTTGTCAATCACGGAATCCGCTAAACTTTGTTGAGCGGCTCGTTGCAGTTCCGTTAATTCTTCTCGATGCACAATATCACCGACCGCAATATTATCTCCCGCTGTAAACTGAAACCGTTGAAAATCTTGAAAAATTACACCAATGTGCTCACGAAGTTCAATGAGATTATACTCCTTTAAATCGTATCCATCCAATAAAATTCGCCCTTCATCGGGGTCATAGAGTCTGCCTAAGAGTTTTACAAGCGTAGTTTTACCTGCTCCATTTTCCCCAACTAATGCTAACTTTTCACCCACTTGAAGGGTGAAATCTAAATGCCTATTTGTCCATTTATCGGAATTTGGATACTTAAAACCAACGTTTTCAAAACGAAAACCCTCTTGAATAATTTTAGGAAATGTCCTTGGATTGGCAGGAGAGGTTATTTTTGGAATAATTCTATAAAATTCAAATAAATCATTTAGGTA
>JACMRQ010000182.1 GCA_014376355.1 Arcicella sp.
AAATTTACTAAGAATTCCCACAAAATCAGGAACAGGCATGGCATCGTTAATCAAGTTAAATTTCACTACTCTTTCTTTCCAAATCAACTCGCCTGCATACGTGAGGGCAATGGCATATAGGAATGGTGTAAAATTGTTCAAACTCCCCAAAACATTGCCCGTATTTGGAATAGATTTTACCCCAAAAGTCTCATTTGAATTAATCAAAGCCGAAATTAACAGACAAACCCCCGCAATTACAATCGTAAGAAATGGAACTTCACGAATCGACATTTTGGCATAAAACCAAGCATTTCTAAGGGTTTGCTGAATTACTGTCCAACCATTCAAATGTTGCGTTACTAAAGGAATTTTAACTAATTCAGGTTTAATTTTAGGTTGTTTATCCTCCACAATTGCTTTCTTTTTAAACAATCCAGAACGAACAACATTGAAGCTAAAACCGAAATAAGTAATTACCAAAGCCAACACGCCAATTCCCATCCATAAAAGGCGATTATATAACATAATTCCTTCCAAAGGAACGAGCATCGTATTCTTTTGAGCGGGAGTCCAATAGCGAGTTACATAACCGAAAGTTCGGATACCGAAGGGGTCAAGTAATGCACCCATTTCACGGTTATCAATATCGCCCATTAAGTTTTGGGAAATAGAATACAACACGAATAAAATAATGCCTTGTGTATAAATAATAACCGTTTTTCGGGTTAAAGCACCTCCTGCAAAAAAGAATGCCCCTGTGAAAAATAGGTTTGGCAAAACCAACACCAAAAAGGGTTGAAGATAATGCCAAAAGCTATACGGCAATAATTTTGTTACATCTCTACTTGGCATAAATTCACCAATTGTAAAGCCCAAAATCATGGCAAAAAAGATGAGAATTAATACCATGAACGAACCAACAAAACGACCAAAAAGGTAGTCAAATTTCTTGATTGGGGTACTAAACATTAAGGCTTCTGTATTGAATTCAAAGTCTCGAAGCACGGCAACACCCATCACCGCTGAGGTAATCATGACGAATAAATAGGTGAAGGCAATCTCCAGAGATGCAATGCCTGCTGGCGAATTTTCTTTAGTTTGCTCACCTCCACCCATAATTTTGATGGCATCTGTCGATACCAAAATGATAGGAATTATGAGTATAATGGCAAAATATAACCAAGTAGCAGGTCGTCCTTTGCGGTACGCCCACTCAAATTTTATAATTTCTAAAAGCATTTTTGAGGGAGTTTCGGCTGATTAGTTAGAGAATATTTTACCAAAATAAACATCTTCCAAATCAGCTGAAACTGCTTCAAAAGTGCCGTCAGGATTATTTTCCGATAAAACATGAATTACGGGTGAACCTGCAATTAGTCTATCAGAAATGACATTATGACTTATTCTATAATCCACTAATTCCTCTTTCTTAATCCGCTTTCGCCAAATTTTTCCATGAATTGCCTCAATTGCCTCAAAAGGGTTTCCTTTGTATAATACCTGTCCCTTGTTGATAATCGCCATATCTGAACACAATTCTTTCACATCATCAACAATGTGCGTTGAGAGAATGACAACGGTATTTTCTCCTAATTCCGATAATAGATTCAAAAAACGGTTTCTCTCCGCAGGATCAAGCCCAGCGGTTGGTTCATCCACAATAATGAGTTTAGGATTCGCTAAAAGTGCTTGGGCAATACCAAAACGTTGTTTCATACCACCCGAAAAACCTCCTAAGTTTTTGTTACGAGATTCCCATAGATTGGTTTTTTGTAAAAGCGATTCTACCAAATTTTTGCGTTCCTTGGTGTTAGTAATACCTTTCAAAACCGCTAAGTGATTGAGTAAGGTAACAGCATCAATTTTTGGATAAACGCCAAATTCTTGTGGCAAATAACCCAAGGTTTTGCGGACTTCTTCTTTTTGAGTGAGTACATTGATATCTCCTAAAGAAATAGAACCTGAATCAGCTTCTTGTAGCGTTGCGATGGTGCGCATGAGAGAAGATTTCCCTGCACCGTTTGGCCCCAAAAGACCAAACATTCCTTGATTAATAGTGAGACTAACATCTTTCAAAGCCTGTACGCCATTATCGTAGGTTTTGTTAAGATTCGTAATAGTTAATTGCATAGAATTATATTGAAGAATTTTAAATATTAGATTAATATTTGAATTTAATGATATTTAGTTTCATCATTCCAAAAAATGTTACCAACCGTTCTTAATAAGTGACGAAAGGCTGTAATTCACAAAAAAAAGGAAGGTTTCGATTAGAGCGAAACCTTCCTTGAAAAAAAATAAAATCAGAAATCAATTCTTAGGTCTTCTCACTCTAATTGGATCGATTGGTTGTTTTTTCAATTGGATTGCTTGAGTTTTAAGTAATTCCAACGCTACTTCAACTGCCTTTTCTAATTGTGGATCATGTCCTTCCTTTACCAATTTTGCCCCTTGTTCAACCAATATATCAGGGGCAATCCCTATGTTTTCAATGTCCCATTCTCCTTCATTATTAAAGAAACCTCCTCTCGGAGCTGTTATTGAACCCCCATCAATTAAACTTGGAACATCCCAAATACCAACTAAGCCTCCCCAAGTTTTCGTGCCTACCAACGGGCCAATTTTACGTTTCTTAAACATATAAGGTAACATATCACCTCCTGAGCCAGACATTTCGTTAATTAACATTACTTTCGGACCCCAAATACCTGCATTGGGAGCTGTGAAAGGCTGTTTATCAGCGACAGGATTATTAAAATATCCCATCAAATCTCTTGATAATAAATCTACAATATAGTCCGCAATTGAGCCACCACTATTAAATCGTTCATCAATAATGGCTCCTTTTTTATTCTTTTGGGCAAAATAATACCGATTGAAATTTGTATAACCTCCTTGTGCTGTATTAGGTAACCATACATACGCCAATTGTCCGTTGGATAATTTATCCACCATTCTACGATTGCCTTCAATCCAGTCATATTGTCGAAGTTGAACTTCACTTTTTACGGGTATAACCACTACGTCTTTTGCACTGTCAAGCGTTGGTACACTATTGACAGTTATTGAAGTCTGCTTATCGGCAGTTTGGTCGAAAAGTGAGTACAAATTTGTGGAAGCATCTAAAGGTATGCCATTAACGGCCAACAAATAATCACCCACTTTTACTTTCAAACCTGGACTACTCAAAGGGGCTTTAATGGTCGGATTCCAACTTTCACCCGTGTAAATTTTCTTGATTCGGTATTTATTGTTTTCAATAGCGAAATCTGCTCCCAACAAACCAATTGGCACTTTATTTATTTCAGGAAAATCTCCTCCACCCACAAAAGAATGTCCGATTGAGGTTTCACCGCCAAAAATATCCAACACATAATTCAAATCTGAACGATGTTTTACGTGATCAATCCATGGAGAGTATGTTTTATATGCCCAATCCAAATCCAACCCGTGGACATTTTTTACGTAAAAATAATCTCTTTGGTATCTCCACGCCTCTCTAAAAATCTGCTTCCATTCAGCAATTGGGTCAATTTTAACTTGAACACTACTCGTATTAACCGTTTCTTCTGTTGGATTCGGTTTTCCACCAGCATCAGAAATCACTATTTGTGAATTCGATGTAACATAGACTAATTTACTTTTATTGGCTGAAACATTAAAAAATGAGACATCATCTGTAATACTTTCCGTTTTCTTTTTTTCTAAAGTGAAACGGTTGAGCGTCATTTTATTAGACTCTACTTTATCTTCAGAATAAAAGATAACGCCTTCTTTCCCAGCCTTTAATGAAACATAGTTTCTTTCAGGAATCGGTAAGGCAATCATCCTATTTTGAATATCTTCAAAGTCTATTTTAACGGGTTTTACCTTCTCGATTTTATCTTTTTCTAATTTTACTTCCCCTTCCTTTCCCTTTTTCTTCGAATCAATTTTTGCAACAAAATCCTTCTTAATGGTATCTTGTTTGACGGTTTCATCATCACTTTCGGGAGTTAATGGCGATGGTGTATCTTTTGATAAAACGGCCATATAAATTGCCCTTGTGATATTGTGTTCGTAGGAAGACATATCCAACCAGCCAACATTCATTCCGTAGTTGGTGCTTGACATGAAATAGATATATTTTCCACTGGCATCCCAAGCTGGATTATTACAATCAGACATTCCATCGGTGATTTGGAAGGATTTCGCTTGTTCCATCGAATACACGAAAATGGCGGCAAATTCGCTGGTCAATCGTTTGGCATAACTAATCCATTTGGAGTCGGGAGCCCATTCTGGATAAATAACTCTATTGGGTGGAACAAACCCTTCGTTGTCTATTTTTTTAACATTGCCAGAACTTATCTCAACGACCCACAAGGTTCTGTCGGCATCCGCAAAACTCAAATATTTAGCATCAGGCGACCAAACGGGTGTATAATAAAATGTAGGATTATTGAGTTTAATTTTCTTTTTTTCTTTCCCAAACTGATCTGATATAACTAATTGATATTCTCCACCCTCATCAGAGAACCAACTAATATATTTTCCATCGGGTGACCATGCGGCAGCTCTATCAGCTACACCTGGACTATTGGTTAAATTTCGTGAATCACCATTTTTAGCAGGAAGTGTCAGGATTTCACCCCGAGTAGAAATAACAACTCTTTTACCCGTTGGTGACAATGAAACAGCATCAATTTTTTTGTCAATTTTCACCCAATGCGGCCTTGTCCAAGGAAATTCCCCATTGACAGTAATCGTTAACTTTTCAGGTTTATCAGTTTTCGCCTTGAGTTTGTATAAGTATCCTCCATTTTCAAAAATCAGCATTTCAGTGCTTCCTTCAAGGTTTTTACAATCAAATTCTTTAAAAAATGTAATTTGTTTCACCAGTTTCGTCTGTGTATTATATGCCCAAATATTCATACCTAAATCACGGTCTGAAAGGAAATAGATTTGATCTTCAATCCAAACAGGATTAATGTCCCTACTATTTTCCCAAGGCATTTTTTCAACCATAGATGTTTTGAAGTCAATGATGCGAAGAGGTGAATTTTGTCCTCCACGATAATTTCTAAATTCAGATTCCCAAGGAACTATTTCTTCATAAACAAAGTGTTTATCATCGGGAGAAAACTTTCCATCTGCCACCCGTGGAATAGCAAATTGTGTAGGCATTCCCCCTTTTGTTGAAACCGTCCATAATTGATCAGCTTGAGGAGTTGGTACACGCACACGTCCTGATGCAAAGAGAACATTTAAGCCATCTGAAGTCCAACCTCTTACTAAATCTGCTCCAGGATGCCAAGTTAGTCTTTTGGGTTCTCCTCCTTCAATTGGCACAATGAAAACATCAATATTTCCATCATATTCACCTGTGAAAGCAAGGGTTTTGCCATCGGGCGAAAAGTGCGGCTGAGATTCAACACCAGCATAAGTCGTTATGCGTTTTACTTGCGAACCATCTTGATTTGCCAACCAAATATCTCCCCCATACACGAAGGCGATATGCGTTGCACTAATGGCAGGATTCCTTAGTAGTCGAGTCTCTTGAGCTTTGATTTGGCTACAAAAAAATAGCAAAAAGACACAAATTGGTAAATATTTGCGTGGGAGAAAAAAAATCATTTTGATGAGTGTTTAAGGTAATGTTTTTGTCAAAATTAGTAATAAATATTAGAAAACCGAATTTAGGAAAATTTGGAGTTATATTGATAGTAAAAGCAATGATAGAAAGTTTGTTTTAACGACCGTGTGTAAGTGTTAGCAATGGCTGTAAAATAAAAAACCGCCACAGGAATAACCCTGAGACGGTTTTGATATGTAAATAATACCAAGAAATAATATTATTTTGAAATTACTTTATTGTAAAATTACCCGTTCCGATTTTAAAACCTTCCGAGTATAATTCAACTGTGTAAGCACCTGGACGATAAGTTGAGCCACGTGAATAAAGCATTTCTACATTTTGGTCGTTATTGGTATAAGAAACCGTTCCTTTGGTTGTATATGCCATTTCTTTCCCGTCAAAATTAAAAACTGATGAACCAGTGGCAGAATCAGTAATTACTGCTCCGTCAGCATCCATAATACGAACCATAATATCTTTATTTTCTTGTTCCGTAATCGCATTTGTTGGCAAAGTAAAAGCTAATTTCAATTGATCAACTTTCTTAGCACGATACTTTCCGCCGTCTTTTACTTTACCTTTTGAAGTAACTGCATACACTTGAAGATTTGTAGCTTTCAATTGAGCACCAGTTCTTACTTTCTTAGTTAATTCTTCATTTTTAGTAGTAAAGTCAGAAACCGTTTGATTCAACTTATCTTTATCCGTTTTCAGACCCGTATTCTCATCAACAAAAGTTTGTTTCTCATGAACCAATACATCTTTTTCTTTCGATAAAGTAACTGTTTGAGCTGTTAAATTTTCGTTATCAGTTTTTAACTGAGCAATAACATTATCTTTTTCAGTCAATAAAGCCACGTAATTTGCAATTTTAGCATCGTACTGTTTCATGCTGAAAAATTTAGCATTCTTCAATGATTTCTTGTCTTTCTCTAATTGTGTTCTGGCAGCTACTAATTCATCTACACGCCCTCCCAATGAAGTAATTTCTGCAATTTTAGCATCTAATTGTGTAGCAACTGAATCTAAACGAGATTTTGTTGAAGACAACTGATCAACTTTTTGGTTAATTACCTGCTCCTGATTGGTATTTGATTTCTTAGAATCATAAAGTAGATATCCTAAAAAACCAATAAATAACATTGTTACAGCCAAGGCTGCTTTCAATATACCGTTACCATTGTTGTTGTTGTTGTTGTTGTGTGTCGTTTCCATTTTTATTTATTTTGGGTTTGAAAAATTACTAAATTATTTTGGCAAGTTTCTTTTCAAATATTGCTTTTCGTTTTGATTACGACATAAAATTAACGGCTTAAATACACATTTCAAATACCGTCACATACAAAGGGTTTTATTAAGGATAATTTATGAAACATAAATTCTTGTAAATCAATCACTTATAAAATAACACCTTATTTCTATCACCCTATCATGTGATTAAAAAAGTAAAATAGTGATGATATATATTAACGTTATTATATTTTAAGGTTAATGAAAGAAGTAATTTATGATTTTTAAAACATTTTTCTAATACAGTGGTTTTGGATAATAGTTAACCATCGTATTAATTATACTTTAACATATGATAAATCTGTCATCCAGTATCAGTTGCGATACCTTCATTGAATTTCCCCCAGTAACTCCCATGTTAGTTGCTTACGAGTTCATGAAGATTTCCAGAAGCGACTCTAATGAATTTACAAATTTTGAAGAATTTGCTCAGTTCAAAAATTGGAAGTTCAACTTGAATAAAATAAAACGTTTTCTTCAAGACCGTAAGAATACGATTGTCGTTACTTGCGAAAAACAAAAAATTGAGTGGGTAAATAAAGGATTTACTCGTATGACAGGATATAGTTCAAACGAAGCAATTGGACAATTTCCAAAATTCTTACAAGGATCTGAAACAACATTAGAGGCAAAAATAGCAATAAGAAGTAAATTAAGTGTTGAAGAAAAATATACTGGGAAAATTATTAATTATAGAAGAAATGGAGAAAGGTATCTCTGCAAAGTAATTATTTTACCCATTTACGATAATAATGATAGTTTAGTGAATTTCATTGCTTTTGAACGTGAAGTCATTGCATAATTAAAGATGGTAAAAAATTAATTCAACAGAATTTACCTAAGGTTCATATTTTTTTGGGTTCAATTATGTTTTTAGAAAAATCATAATTGAACCCATTTATTTTTAGCTTGATTGAATCAAAATACTCGTTATTGAAAATGAACCGCCTTGCAATTGGTCATTAAAAAACTTATTTTATCTTTCTGTCTTGAAGCGCTAAGTTGTATAATAATGGATAATAATGGTCAGGCGTAGGAACTGCCAATTTTACAGTTTCTCCAAGTTTTTAACAATCAAAAAGTGCTTCGTGATTTCCACTAATGATATGTTTTTTAAAATGTCATTTGCTTCTTTTGCCCATTCAAGTCCATAATTTGTTATATTTAATTTATCAAAAGCTACCTTCCTAAGGTTATGAACCATATCTCCACTTCCCAAAATCAATATGCCTTTATTACGTGAAGCACTCAATTGTTTTACCAATTCGTAATGGTAAATGGCAGATTTTGTAAATATTAATACCCCAATGGCGAAAGTTTCTTGAATTTATACAAGTGTGCCAATGCCTTTTTAGATGAAATTATTACGCAAAATTATGATCAAATCGTTCTCGTAAACCATTCCGCTACCATTAGAAGTATTATTTGTAGAGCCTTAGACTTGAATCTCAAAAATGATTTTCGGATGGAAATAGACTATGGCTCAATTTCAAAAATTACCTATAAAAATGGGTTCTGGTCAGTAAAATTTATAAATCATTAATTTACAGATAAAACTTTAGTATATTGAAATATCCATACCAATCTTATCTAAAATTGATAAAAATTCAGTTTGGAGCGGAGCTTTTATTATCATTTTTTCTTGCGTAAACGGATGTTCGAATCCTAATTCTCGGGCGTGCAAAAGCATGGTATGCAGGTCAAATTGTTCTTCAAACATTTTGTTATGCTTGCAATCTCCGTAGGTTTTATCGCCAATTAAATAGTGTCTCATTTGTGCAAAATGTCTTCTAATTTGGTGCATCCTTCCCGTTTCGGGTGAAATTTCTGCCAATGAATACCTTGATTTTGGGTAACGACTTACTTCAATATCCAATTCAACTTGCTGCAAACAACGATAGTGCGTGATAGAATCTTTCATCACTCCTTTCTCATTTTCCAAGGGGCGGTCGGCTGTGCCTTCTTCTGGCAAATATCCTCTAACCAATGCCAAATATTTTTTATCACATTGGCGATTTTCAAACTTCATTTGCATGGCTCTGTCCGCTTCTTTTGATAGAGAAAACAACAAAACACCGCTCGTCTTTCTGTCAATGCGATGACAAGGATTCACCCAACAATTGAGTTGGTCACGGAGCATTTGTAAGGCAAATACACTTTCATCGGCAGCAATGGGCGAACGATGAACTAATAAATTATGGGGCTTATTGATGGCAACGATATGTTCGTCTTGAAAAAGAATTTGGAGTGGGATATCGAGCATTTTTTTGCACAAAGTTACGGTGCTAATATTTATTCACGATACAACACTCAAAATTCTATTACTTCTTGGCAATTTCAACCGCATACACTTGGTTTTTACCTTCAAAATTGGCTCTAAAAATTATCCACTTCCCATCGGGTGAGAAGTGTACATTTGCCTCAAATTTATAACCATGATGCTTCATATTTACTAACTTTTCCGATTTTAATACATCACCTTCGGGACGAAAAAGATAAATCCATTGACCGTCTTTGGCTTTGGCAACTTGTCCAATATCACCGCCATCGCCCGCAAAAAGTGTTTGGTCGGGTGAAATATTGAAGTGAATTGACCACTCGTCTCGTTGCATTTGGTAACGTTTTTCTACGCCCGTTTCAATATTTGTTCCTGCTAAATAAAAGGTCTCTCCCTTCGGAATTTGTAAATCAAACCAAATCGTTTTACCGTCCCAACTCGGAAATTCGTGCCCCGCAATTTCCATATCAACACTTCTTTTGTGCATCAATTTCACTTGCTGATTTTGAATATCAATTGTCCACATTCTATCCACTTTGTGCCAAGGTCCTTCGTGACAAAACATTAGCATATTTGGATTTTTAGGCACAAATTGAATGTGTCCCAACCAAGTATTTTCGTGGTGAATTTGCTTTAATTCGCCCGTTTCGATATTTATCGTAAAAAGGGTATTCAAAATTTTTGCATCGAAAATTCTATCGAAAAAGTCTTTTTTCTCCGGAAAGTTCTTTAAAATTTCTTTCTCCGTATCACCTGCTTTATGAGCACCCGCCAAGATTTTTTCATCGGCATTTATCGTGGCAATTGAACCTTTGAAATCAGCAGGAAAAACGTAAACTAAACGAGTTTTTTGCGTAATAATTGAAGTCGCAAAAACGCTATCTTTTCGTTGAAAAAATAACTCACCCCGTTTAGGAGCAAAGATTTCGCCGCCAATTTTACTACGGTTAGTCAGTGGTTTATTCTCCAACGTTTTCAGATTAACCGAATACAACATTTTTCCTTGGGGTGTACTGTTGTAAAAAGCCATTAAATCGCCCTCTTTTTCCGCTAAAAATGGATTGTTGTGAAAGTAAAAGCTCTCATTATTGCCTTCTACACTCGATAGACGTACCAATTTATGACCAGTATCTTTATCAATCCAAGAATTGGGCATTGGAAAAACTGAGCCAGTTTCAATTACAGGAACTTCTTTTTTACGTTTCTCAATTTGTTTTTCGGTCAATAAAAATTGGTTGATTTTGCAATCTTTCAAAGTTTTTACGCCTTCCACTACTGTTGCTGCATTGAGTTTTGCTCCTGCATAATTGGTGTGTGTATGGTCAATCGGGAAGAAATTAGCTTTCAATTTTGCCTCGTTCGACAATTCATATTTTACTGAAACCATCTCATTCAAATCCACAAAAAATGCTCCTGCCGTTTGAGCCGATTCTGCTGCCCATTTGGTGTAGCCGTCTCTGGGAATTTTTCCATCTTTCCAAACATTGCGAGGCACGGGTGAAAACACTAATGCGGTTGCTTCTTTTTCCTTAGTTTCGGTGATGTATTTTCGCATATACCAACCGTAAGAATGCACGATTTCGTGTTTTTTCGTGAGCATATTATCAATTTCTTGGATTTCTTCGCCCGTTCCTTTGATGCTGCCTCTCGCTCTGGTAGTATCGTTAATGGCTCCGCCGTCATTGTGTCCAAATTGCATCATGACAAAATCCCCTTTTTTGAGATTTTTCAAGATTTTTTCCCAACGTCCTTCCGTCAAAAAAGTACGGCTACTTCTTCCACCAATGGCATGATTCTCGATATGGATTTTAGTGGTATCAAAATGTTCATGGATAAGCGTTCCCCAACCAAATTGTCCGTCAGTACCTTTTCCAGAACCATTTTTCACGGTCGAATCACCAATAATGTAGAGTGTTGGTTTATCTTTTTGTTTGGCACTAATTAAGCATAAGCAGCTTAAAATCAAGCATAAATAATTTTTCATATTTTGTTATTTTATTTCATTTTATAAACTTCTGCACCTGCTAGAAGGAAACAGCCAACGCCAAAATCATCGAAGTTGGGTACTTTGTCAAGAGATAATGGCTGACCGTCTTTGGGTTCTTTGCCCGTTCCTTGTACATAACCCAAAAATCCGTTGGGATGCACACTATCTTTCATCATAGCATTTATTGCTTTGGCGACAATTGGCTTGTACGTTTTTTTGCTAATCAAACCTTTGTTAATTCCCCAAGCCATGCCGTAAGTAAATAGGGCCGTTCCCGTT
>JACMRQ010000183.1 GCA_014376355.1 Arcicella sp.
ACCATCAAAATTAGAAGATACTTCTTGGATTACACCTATGAAATATGTTGGGATTTGGTGGGAAATGCATGTAGGGAAATCCACTTGGGATTATGCAGGCTCTCAAAATGCCACTAATTTTGCAGATGCACCAAAAGCGTCTGGAAAACACGGCGCTACTACTGAAAACACTAAAAAATACATTGATTTTGCTGCAAAAAACGGTTTCCACGGTGTACTTGTTGAAGGATGGAATGTAGGTTGGGAAGACTGGAACGGAAACTGGAAAGAAGAAGTTTTTGATTTTACAACGCCTTATCCGGATTTCGATATTGCGGCTCTTTCGGCTTACGCCAAAGAAAAAAAGGTTAAAATGATTATGCATCATGAAACATCGGGTTCTGTTAGTAATTATGAAAGACACTTGGATCGCGCTTTTGTTTTGATGAAAAAATACGAGGATCCGGCTGTAAAATCAGGTTATATGGGTAAAATTATTCCACGTGGCGAATTTCATGATGGACAATCCATGGTGAACCATTTTAATTTTGTTGTAAAACGTGCTGCGGATTATAAGATTATGATTAATTCTCATGAGTCATCAAGACCAACCGGTTATGGAAGAACGTATCCTAATTATATCGCTGCCGAAGCGGCTCGTGGGAATGAATTCAATGCATGGAGTGTTGGAAATCCTCCTATGCACGAAACTATATTGCCATTTACCAGACAATTGGGTGGACCAATGGATTATACGCCGGGAATCTTTGAAATTAAAATGAGTTATTATGATAAAAATAAAACAGAGCAGGTTCATACGACTTTAGCCAAGCAATTGGCTTTGTACGTAACGATGTATTCTCCGTTGCAAATGGCGGCCGATTTATTAGAAAATTACGAGAAATACCCGGATGCTTTTCAGTTTATTAAAGACGTTGAAACGGATTGGGATGAAAGCAAGTATTTAGAAGCGGAACCTGGAGATTATATTACGGTTGCCCGAAAAACAAAAGGAAAAGAAACTTGGTTTTTAGGAGCAATTACCGATGAGAATGCCAGAAAATCAGAGATAAAATTAGACTTCCTGACCAAAGGAAAAAAATACAAAGCCATTATTTATGAAGATGCGAAAGATGCCGATTGGAAAAACAATCCAGTTGCGTACCAAATTAAAACAATTGTAGTGAACAGCAAATCAAAAATTAATTTGAATTTGGCTCCGGGTGGAGGAACAGCAATCAGTTTTGAACCAATCCAATAATATTTAAATCCTGCAAGAATTTAAAACTTGCATGATTTTTTTTGAATATTACCTCAGATATTCGTTGAGAATTACGAAATTGCCACTGCAACCAAAACCAAAATTGTAAAGAAATATACCAAAAAAGACCTGAATTTAATATGAAAAAATCAATTGTTTTAGCCGCACTTTTGTTTGGTGGAATTACTGCTTTTGCGCAAACGAAAGACGAGCAAACTTTAAAGGAAATATACAAATCATCCTTGACCGATGCTAAATGTTATCCTTGGCTGGACCACTTGTCCAATACAATTGGATCCCGATTATCAGGTTCAACTGGAGCAGAGAAAGCGGTTTTGTATACCAAAGCACAGTTGGAAACACTGGGATTAGACAAAGTGTATCTTCAGGAAGTAATGGTGCCAAAATGGGTGAGGGGCGAAAAGGAAATCGCGTATTTACAAGTCGGAAAACAAAAAATAACTTTTCCAATATGTGCGCTTGGTGGCTCAGTTGCTACTCCTAAAAAAGGAATACAAGCAGCTGTGCTGGAAGTAAACAGTTTAGAAGAATTAACCGCATTAGGGGAAGAAAAAGTAAAAGGAAAAATTATTTTCTTCAATAGAGCGATGAATCCTGAATTTATCGAAACTTTTAAAGCGTACGGAAGTTGTGTCGACCAAAGATCATCAGGAGCCAGAGAAGCTGGGAAACTCGGTGCATTAGCCGTAATTGTGAGATCGATGAATTTGCGCTTAGATGATTTACCGCATACCGGTGCAACTAATTATGGAGAAATCGCCAAAGTACAACGAATTCCGGCTGCTGCTATTAGTACAAATGGAGCCGAACTTTTAAGCAAAAGTTTAAAACAAAATCCAAACGCAGCATTTTATTTCAAACAATCCTGTCAGACCTTTGACGATGTTTTATCGTATAATGTGGTAGGAGAGATAACGGGTTCTGAACATCCTGAAAGAATAATGGTCGTTGGCGGGCATCTTGATTCCTGGGATTTAGGAGACGGATCTCACGATGATGGCGCTGGATGTGTGCAAAGTATGGAAGTATTGAATATCTTCAAAAATATTGGGTACAAGCCTAAAAATACGTTGCGTGTAGTGTTGTTTATGAACGAAGAAAACGGTGTTAGAGGCGGTAAAGAATATGAAACACTATCTAATAAAAACAATGAGAATCATATTTTTGCTTTAGAAAGTGATTCGGGCGGATTTTCACCAAGAGGATTTTCAATTGAATCTGATGAAGCTAATTTCAATAAAATCAGTAGTTGGGCCACGTTATTCGAACCATATTTAATTCACAAATTTGTAAAAGGACATTCCGGTGTTGATATTGGTCCTTTACAATCCAATCATATCGTAAAAGTAGGATTGCAACCGGATTCACAACGTTATTTTGATTACCATCATGCTGCCAATGACACTTTTGATGCTGTCAATAAAAGAGAGTTGGAACTAGGAGCAGCGGCTATGGCTTCCTTACTTTATCTGATGGATCAGAATGGTATAGCAAAATAAAAAAAAACTCTAATTTGAAGGTGCTAAAATCATTATTTTATTTTAATATTTGAAAGTAATAGTGAAGGTAGCACCTTCATTTATTTTACTTTCCACTGCAATTCTTCCGCCTAAACTAGTAATGTGATTGTAAACCAGATACAATCCTATACCGTTACTATCAACATTGGTATGAAATTTTTCGTACAATCCAAAAATCTTATCTTTAACTTTTTCCATATCAAAACCAAGTCCATTATCAGAAAAAATTAATTGGTTCACTCCGTTGACTTTTCTGGATTGGATGGTAATAACGGGTGCTTGAAGCGGTTTTGTATATTTAATGGAATTAGTGAGTAAATTTAAAAAAACACTTTTAATGTGTGCTTTATTAAAAATAACATGTTCAAAAGCTGAAAAGTCAATGTTAATAATTGCTCTTGAATCTCTTACCAAAGAATTTATAGAGGCAAGAACTTCTTGAAGAGATTCATTTAAATTTATTTCTTCTATGTGAGTATTCATACTCTCATTTTTAACTAATTTATCAATAGAATCATTTAAAGTTTGTTTTAAGTTTTCACTGGTTAATTTAAGAATTTCTATTAACTCTAATGTTTCTGGATCATTAATTTTTGAAACATCAATAAGGCTGAAAACAGAAAGCATGTTATTTATGGGAGACTTTAAATCATGTGAAGTTTTATGAGAAAAAAGAGTAAGTTCCTTATTTATTTGTGTAAGATTTGCAAGAAGTAAATTCCGTTCTTCTTCAATTCTTTTTTTATGCGTAATGTTCTTGGCAATGGCATACACTAATTTCTCGGATTCGACAGGCATTGATGTCCATGATAACCAGACAATTTCCCCGCTTTTAGTTAAATAGCGGTTTTCAAAATTCAAAAGGGGTTTGTTTTTATATACTTCTTCCCTAGTTTCTATGGTAATTTGGAGGTCGGCTGTGTAAACAAAACTGCTGATTGGTCTGGAATATAATTCCTCTTCCGTAAAGCCTAATAATTTTGAAACAGCAGGATTAATTCTTTTGAAATAGCCATCAAATCCTGCAATGCAAATAAAATCAGCTGAGATATTAAAGAAATTATCAAATTGATACTCCGTTTTTAAAGAAGATTTAGTGATGTTATTTTTAGTCATTTATAATTTTAAAGAATTTTTTTGTATAAAAATTATCCAACTTGAAATAAACAAATCCGATGGATAAATTTAATTAATTAAAATTAAATAAGGAAAAAAATCAAACAATTCAACGATTATTGATTTCATATATTTTAGTTTATTTTAAGTGAAATTCATAAAAAAAGCCATCATAAATGACAGCTTTGATGATTTTTGACAATAGATGAATTAAATTCTAAAAATTCCTCCTACTGCAATGATTCTCTGAAAAAAGAAAAAATCCTGTGAAGCACTGTCTTCGGTACTTTCCGTAGTTCGAATGTCTTGCATGTTAATATAGCCACCTTTAAGTTCTCCTTGAATATAAAAGTGTTTGAAAAAAGTAACATTCAATCCTGCTTTCAAAGAAGTTCCAAAACCCGAAACATGAAAATCATCATGACGTTCTTTTCCCAATAAAGTTGTATTAGTTTTAGGATATAAGAGACCAAAACCAACACCCTCTGTTAAATTAATTTGAATTTTATCAGTATTTCCAATTTTGAAAACAGACGAAATATCATCATGTCTTGAAAACTCAGTATTTACATAATTTAAACCATCAGTGTGCTCGTACTTAAGAAATTCTTCAGTCAGCAGCACTTGATTATTCGCCAACAGCTCACCATAAGATCCTGGATTTGGATAATATCCATTGATGTCAACAGTCTTATTTTGCGACATTACATATTTCATGTGATCCACGCCTATCGCAACACTATAATGATCGCTAATGAAATAACCCATTCTAAAATTAGTCTGC
>JACMRQ010000184.1 GCA_014376355.1 Arcicella sp.
AGAGTACAATGCCATTTTAGGTTTCTTTATGTATATTGATTATTTACAATTGGCTGTACTCTCAAAAAGTTCTCCGCCTTGTCCTATTTCGGGTATTTTATTTCGTCCTACTTTGGTAAATTATGCTACCAATTCGTTGAAAGAGAAGTTAAATTATTGGCGTAAAAATATTACTTTAAAATATTTCGTCAAGAATAAAAATGCAGATTCGCTCTTTAGCCTCGACTCTTTTGCAGTGGATTTTATCAGAGAAAAATGGCATACTAACAAAGTGAAACACCTGCCCGACCCCGTACAAGTTTATCCAAGTACACAATCTGAATTTCAGATGAAAAAGACATTGGGAATTGAAGAAAATAGAAAGGTTTTTTTAATTTTTGGGTTTTTGGATTCACGTAAAGGAATTTTAGACATAATGGAGGCAATTGGTAATATTTCCAGAGAAAAATCTCAAAAAGGATGTCTTTTAATCGTAGGTATTTGGGAAGAAAATGAAAAAAAATTATTTGATAGTAAATTACCAGAAATACAGCAAATTTCTAATTTTCAAATCATTCTAAAAAATACATATATTAAGGAAATAGAAATTCAAGAATATTTCAAGGTTGCTGATTATGCTTTAGCACTTTATCATAAACATTTTGGGATGAGTGGCATCATGGTTTGGGCAGCAGCAGCACAAAAGCCATTAATTACTTATAATTTTGGTTTGATGGGACGAATTGTTTCTGAAAATGAATTGGGAATAACGATTAATGATGATTTGAAAGAAAAAATTGAAATGCTTCTTGAAAATGAAAATTTTATTGGCAATAAACAGAAGATGGAGACTTTTGCAGCGTTAAATCAAGCTGAAAATTATGCGAAAGTTATTTTAGAATATTTTGAATCTGTTAGCAATTAATTAAAGACACAAATTATTCAAATCATTTTCTGAACCTAAAAATACATTATAATCAACTGTGCCTTTCACGCCCTCGCACCAGCCTTTTTGATTATGTTGCCAAAACCATAAATTTTCTCCATACCCTTTTAACGTTTCCTTTGAATAATCGGCAATCCAAAGTGGATAACTATCAAAATTACCCTTAATAAACTTCTTGTAAAAATTAGGATTTGTATAAATTATCGGTTTCACCCCGTAATGATTTTGGACAATTTTCAACCACACTTTAATTTCATTAATTATTTGATTATCAGACTTTAAAGAATTCTGTTCAATATCCAAAACAGGCGTAAAATCTCCTTTCTTTAAGTTTACAGAATTAATAAAATTCATTGCCTGACCTTTGGGTTCACGCCAAGGAATAAAAAAATGATATGCTCCTCTTTTAATTCCTAATTTCCCTAACTTTTCCCAATTTCTATCAAACTGTTTATCTGAATGAGTCATTCCCTCGGTAGCTTTTAAAAAGCAGAATTCTATGCGTAAATCTTCTTTAGCAAATCTCATTTTTTTTACTCTTTGCCAATCAATTATTCCGTTGTGATGCGAAACATCAATGCCGTGCATTTGGTAGGTCAAAGGCATAGAAATTCCCAATTTCGACACAATTTTCCAACCATTAGGATTTGGACGAAATACTAAATAAAGGATAGAAAAAAGTGAAACCGAAATAAGTACGGCTAAAAAATATCTGATTGAAATTGGAAGAAAAGCGAACTTAAGACGTAATAAACTAAGAAAGTTCATAAAAAAATAAAGGGTTCGTAAAAGAATATTTACAAATTTACAAACAATTTCATTTTAATCGATGCAATAAATTGTTTGTGGAACTGACCTAATTAGTAATAAATAGATCGTTCCGATATAACTTGTTAATTTTTAAGCAATATCAGAACGACCTATTTATTTATACGATACATTTTATTTTACTTATTTGGCTGAGGCGTTGTGCGTAAATATGGTTTTACAATCGTAAATCCTTTAGGAAATTTTGCGGCTGCATCTTCCGTTTTTACGGCTGGTGTAATGATAACATCATCACCATCTTGCCAATCTGCTGGAGTTGCCACCTGATAATTGGCGGTTAATTGTAATGAATCAATTACCCTTAAAAGTTCTTGAAAATTTCGTCCAGTTGATGCTGGGTAGGTAATTGTCAATTTAACTTTTTTATCTGGTCCAATAATAAACACCGAACGAACCGTTGCTTTTTCAGAAGCATTTGGGTGAATCATGTCATACAAAGTTGCTACATTACGGTCTGAGTCAGCAATAATTGGGAAGTTCATTTTCACACCATTAATTTCCTCAATATCTGGCACCCATTTATTGTGCGAGTCCAAATCATCTACTGAAACAGCGATTACTTTTACGCCTTTTTTCTCAAATTCTCCTTTTAAAAGTGCGGTTTTACCTAATTCAGTCGTACAAACGGGTGTGAAATCAGCGGGATGGCTGAATAACATTCCCCATGAATCACCTAACCATTCATGAAAATTAATTATTCCTTGGGTGGTTTCCGCAGTGAAGTCGGGGGCAATATCTCCTAATCTTAATGACATAGTTTTTGAATTTTAAGTTATAAAGTTATTAAATAAAAATACGATCTACTACTCTACTAAGTTACAAGATTAACTATTATTAAGTTCACCAATTAACTATTTTTCTACTATTTTTTAAAATACATAATCTTATTTTTGTTTTAATTTACACAGGTTTTTCAATGATAAAATTGTGATTAGTATAAATACAAATGTCTGCTGCAATCGTTAAACTTTCTCTAACAATTTCTTCTGCGGTGAGATGTGGGGCGAATTTTTTCATTGCTAAAGCCGCTGAAAGCGCATAATTACTTCCCGAACCGATAGAGGCAATACCATTTTCGGGTTCTAAGACATCCCCTGTTCCAGAGATAATTAGTGCCTCTTCTTTGTTTGAAACAATCATCATAGCTTCCAATTTACGGAGATATCGGTCTGTTCTCCAGTCTTTTGCCAATTCGATGCTTGCTCGTTTCATGTTACCTCCGTAAGCATTTAATTTTTCTTCGAAACGCTCTAAAAGCGTGAAAGCATCAGCAGTTGAACCCGCAAAACCAGTAATAATTTTGCCATCTAACATTTTACGAATTTTCTTTACGTGATTTTTGGCCACAGTTGCTCCCATTGTTGCCTGACCGTCTGCTCCTATCGCCACTTCTCCATTATGTATAACCGCCAGAACGGTAGTTGATCTAATTTTTTCCATAAGATTATTTATTTTTTTTGTAAAGATATTAGGTAAATATTATATTTGGCTTCCTTTCTGTTATCAGTTATTTGTTATTCATTTTACTAAAGGACTTATCATTCTAATATTCAATAATTTAAGCGTTTAAACAAGCAATTTATCAAAAAATCTATGAAAAAATTACTAATTATTATGAGTTTATTATCAACAATGACTTACGTAAAAGCCCAACAGGAAATGCCTTTGTATCCGAACGAAGTTCCTAATTATAAATCGGTTCCAAATACTCAGAAATTTGAAACGGATAAGAACGGAATTTTACGCATTTCGGAAGTCACCGTTCCAACGCTGACCGTTTATGCTCCACCAAAAGGAAAATCAAATGGAACTTCAGTCATTATTTGTCCAGGCGGAGGCTATCGGGTTTTGGCGGCTTTGCATGAAGGTTCAGATGTGGCGAAGGAATTTAACAAAATGGGGGTTACTGCATTTGTTTTGAAGTATCGAATTCCAGATGAAAAGGCTCAGGTTGATAAGTCAATCGCTCCATTGCAAGATGCTCAACAAGCAATTCGAGTTATTCGGAAGAATGCTATAAAGTATGGTATTAACCCAAACAAAATCGGTATCATAGGCTTCTCTGCGGGAGGACATTTAGCGGCAACTGCTTCTACGCATTTCCTCAAACCAGTTGGTGAAAATGCCGACGAAACGAGTGTACGTCCAGATTTTTCGATTTTAATTTATCCAATAATTAGTTTTAAAGAATTTGGGCGCAACAGTTCATCCGACCAGTTAATCGGCAAAAATCCGACCACTCAAATGATTGATTTGTATTCAAACGAAATGCAGGTTACCAAAGAAACACCCCCTGTTTTTTTGGTTCATGCGGGGGATGATACTTCAGTACCTGTCAAAAATTCACTGATTTATTACGAAGCCTGTCAGAAAAATGGCGTTTCAGCAAATTTAGTAATTTATCCAAAAGGTGGCCATGGTTTTGGCTTGAACAATAAATCTACCAAAGAAAAATGGATGGATAATGTAAAAAATTGGATGGATTCGATGGGCTGGCTTTGATAATTAATTATGTTTTAAATCAAGTTTCTGTGCTTCTGCAATTTTGTGGAAGTCCTTTATTTTGAATTAATTTTTAAAAAGTAAAATTATCAAATCTTGACGAACCAAACCAAAAAAGCATAGTTGCGTCGCAACTATGCTTTTTTGTAATATGAGTCTTACTTTTCTATTATCTTTTTATTTCAATATCTGTTATTGAAATACTACATTATAATTTTCTCTTTTTTACAACGTATGGGAAACAGACATCTGGTTTACATTCGCAAGCTATTACTTTCAATACCGCCGTTTTATTTGTAAAACAACCTGTACTATTAAATACTCTGACTGTATAACTTTTATCAGTTATTGGATTCGCTAAATTATTTGCTATAATTCCACTGGGTGGAATTAATGTAGCATTCGCAAAAGTATTTATTCCTAAATTAGTTATGCCTGCCAAATAATCGTATCTGTTAGTACCGTCAAACCCCGATAAAACTAATTTTGCATCCGAATTTGCTATTCCCATTATGCAAGTTGATTGAATTGTAATCACATCAAATATAGGACTTTTTACACGGATAATTGCCACCGTATCAGCACAATAAGCTGCTCCTGTTTGCCCTAAAATGAACAAATAACTTCCATCTTGAATTATACCGCTTACATTTCCATCAGCGTCAATCGTTGGTATTGGTTGTAATATGCCGTTCGCAAAATATTTCCAAGTTTGATCAGTATTCAATTTTAATAATTTTGCTGTTGAAGCGGGCGAACAAATAATTATGTCATCTCCAGCATTCAATTTTTCACTACGGAAAATTTTTACGGTGTCTTTACAACCACCTACAATTGTGAAAGCAAACACGTAAGTACCGTTAACAGTCATTCCACTTACTTTTCCATCAATTGCCACAACTGGTGTTGTTCCAATTGGTTTTGTAATAACTGTCCAAGTTTGTCCGGTTATTGAAGCATTCAAATTTGCAGTCGAAGCGGGTGAACAAATCGTTTGATCAGCCCTGGCGGATGGCAATGAATTACGGGTAATTGATACTTTTTCAAAACATCCAGTTTTATCAGAAGTCAAAACAAATTCGTATAAACCGTTGGCAATCATACCACTAACTTGACCCGTTGAAGCATTGATAACTGCTGATGGATTTGCTGCCGAAACCAACACCGTCCAAGTTTCTTTTTCTGGACCTATCTTTGCATCGGGTAAATCAAAGGTTGTTGTAGCATTACAAATATTCACATTTTGGCCCATAGGTTTTGCCGTTGGCGTAAGGCATTTAAAACCAATGTCTAAAGTATGGTTATTTTCTCCTGCATTTCCAGTGGAAAAAGCGATGGAAGCGTAAGTATTACTTCCTGAAACAATTGCATCAGAATCGATTTCATTATTTGTACCCGCTTTTGCCATTGTGGGCGTTAATCCATTCAATTGTGCTTGTTTAGATATTCCAATAACGTTCGGTACACGAATTTCATAATCTGTGCTGTTGATAACTAATCCTGTAAAATAATATTCCCCTGTTACAGCATCCGTGGTTTTAGTAGCTATTTTAACCCCACCTTTCCATAATTCAACCGTTATTCCTTTCAGAACTGGTTCATCAGCATCTTGAATGCCGTCTTTATTAATATCATTCCAAATTCTGTTTCCCACTTCAATGGGTTGCGAAGCACATAGTAATTCTAAATCTCCTAATCCATTTGCTTTTCCGAAAGTCACACCCAGCCCACCAGCATCTTGTCCAAAAATTTCATAACTTCTCGGTGATGATCCATTTATATTATCAAACCATAACACACCTCCCGCACGAGGAGCAGTAACTGGATCAAAAACGGTTTCTATCACTTCATTTTTTCCTGGCAATAAAGCTATTCCTCCCAATGAAATTTCCTGATGACCCGCACCAGAGATTAAATTTGGAAGGTTTCTATTTGAATTTTTAACATACATATCTTGCCAATAAAACTCTCCATTCCCAGGTCCTTGGCTTGGCGATTGATTATTTCCTCCTGATATAATTCCATTAACAGTTGCATTATTTTCTAAAGTATAGACACCATTTGAAAGACCTATGCGTAATAAGTCTCCGGCCGAGGTTCCTTCATACGTTTGAAAATCATTTTTATTTGGACTGAAATTTTTATTTCCTAATTGATGACCCGCTCTATCCATGAAACCCACAACCATTGAACCATCCACATCAAATTCGATATCTGAGAGAATTGGTTGGGGACAAATTGTTTGATTAAACGCCCCTGCGCCAGGAACAGGACTTGTAATGTCACTCCATTTAGCAATCCAAGGCTTCCAAGCTGCAGAAGTTTGAATCGTGCCATCTATGCTGGCAAAACCCCGTGGATAGTTTAGGGGAAAAGTAATTATTTGGGTAAAATTATTTGGATTAGCATCTCCAGGAACAAATGAATAAATGTATGCCTTTAAGTCTGCTTTTGTTCCCCCAGTATTTTCTGCTGTACAAACACCGCCAACATATACTTTTCCTCTCCAAAATTTGATGGCCCACGGCCGAAAAACACCACTCACACAACCTGGGTCAGGTAATGTATGCGCAATTTTGGT
The DNA here is from genome assembly GCA_014376355.1 of Arcicella sp. GTDB lineage: Bacteria > Bacteroidota > Bacteroidia > Cytophagales > Spirosomataceae > Arcicella. Next base: position 6,837 of record JACMRQ010000184.1, read on the forward strand.
AGTAGGTATTGCAGCAGGAGAGCCTATGGGTAATTCATATAATTTCTTATCAAAAGTGTTAATTACCCACAAGGTTTTTTCATCATCAGAAATATCAAGACCTCCCAAAGACACTTTTCCTACATTTCCAAAAGCAGTTGAATCATGATTTGGCTGGGTTTTAATCCTACTTAAAGAATCAACTGCTGAGACTTGATTGCGTGAATCAACACCCACATCAATTCCTAAATTTGCCTTTAAATCAACAAACAGCGTTGTAATTTGTGTATTACCTGAAACGTCAATTTTGTAAATAGCTCCTGGACCACCCGCCCCATAACCAGAATGCCTTTTCAATAATGCACTGGCAAAAATAAATTTTGAACTCCTTTGATACGCCATTCCCCAGGTTGAACCTACTTCCGAGCCTTTTGATAAATAGCCGTTCTCAGAAGTAGTACCAGTTGTGCCAGTTCCAGTGGGTGTATAAGGGATGGTGACTATGAAAGGATCATTGGCAGAACTACTTCCGTTCAATGGGGTACCGTTCTCGTAACAAGGCGTTACTAACTTAGGAGATGTTCCGCAAAAATCGGTTGGATAATTTATGCCAAGATTCGCTGTTCCGCCGCCATTCACAAATTGGACTGAAGTACCACTACCTGAACCAGTTGGTCCTGAAAAATAAGAAGTAGGGAAATTAGAGAATTCAATTCTAACTTGTGAAGATGTTCCAACCGCAATTGAATATGTACCATTTTCTAGTGTTATAGCGGTTGCACCAGCCTGTGTTTTATCGGCTTTGAAAGCCTTTACGGTAACCCCTGCAATTGTGGGTTCAATGGGACTAATTAAAGTTTGTTGTCCATTAGCATCAAAGTCTCGAAAAACCTTACCTGTAACGTTTTGAGCGTAAGTTTGAGTAAATAACGAAACAAAAAAAAGTAGCGTAATGCAAGGAATAACAGAATTTATAATAAGAAAAAGCAAAGATTTTTTCATTGATTTATTAGTTTTACCGACTGAATAAATAAATTTATTTTGTTCTATTGTATTCCAATAGAATTTCTTAATAGTTGAGCAATTCAGCCATTTATGGATTATGGGAGTAAATACCCAGTCTGTTCTCTAAAAAGTAATACTAAAAGAATAATTGTATCTTACTTTTGAAAACCTTACGACTGGCGGGAAGAAAGGGATTGAAGAATATTGAAGAAATTTAGACTATTCTTATATTCATACTTTGGTAGTACAGAATCGAGGCAATTTAAAAGAATATTTACAAAAGCTATGCCAAAGTTTTTTATATTTTAAAAATACAGGTGATTATTTGGTTGAATGTATGAAAATCTAATTAAAAATGGAGTAATCCTGTATTATATGGAAAGTTTATAAATACAAAATGGCAATAAAAAATAAACAACAAAAAAGCCCTCCGTTATTAACGTCGAGCTTTCTGAATTATAATCCTTACTTTGTTTTTTAATTTACAAAATGATATATTTTTATTCTTTTCCGTCCTACTCTCAACAACATATTATTATTAAAGCGAATATAGCATTTTTTGTTTAGAAATATTTTGATTTACAAATGCAATTTAAAAGGATTTGTTTGAACAAAAAATCCTTTTATAAAAATTCGCAATAAACTTAACTTGAAAAGACTTCAAAATATAACTTATATTTAGCTTAAAATAATCCTGTTTTTTCAAGTAAATCTGGTCTCCTGATTTTAGTTCTTTCAATGGATTGTTCGAAACGCCATTCATTTATCTTCGCTTCGTGTCCTGATAATAATACAGAAGGAATTCCGATACCTTCAAACTCAGAAGGTCTGGTGTAAACAGGAGGAGCTAAAAGATTATCTTGAAAAGAATCAGTTAAGGCTGAAGTTTCATCATTTAAAACGCCTGGGATTAATCTAATAATTGCATCAGCACAAACAGCAGCAGCTAATTCACCTCCCGACAAAACGTAATCCCCAATTGAAATTTCCTTGGTGACAAACATATCTCGCACTCGTTGATCCACTCCCTTATAATGTCCACACAAAAAAATCAAATTCCCTCCTAATGATAACTGATTGGCAGTTTGTTGATTAAACGTTTGACCATCAGGAGTCATATAAATTACGTCATCATATACTCTTTCACTTTGCAAATGACGAATACAACGAGCAATCGGTTCGATAAGCATAACCATACCAGCACCACCCCCAAAAGCATAATCATCAACTTGGCGACTTTTAGTGATGGTATAATCTCGCAAATCGTGCAAAACAACCTCAGCATGACCTGCTTCTTGCCCACGTTTCAAAATGGAATGCCCAAAGAAACTCTCCATTAATTTTGGCACTACTGAAATTATGTCTATTCTCATTTTTGAACGTTAAAAAGTTATATAATTGAAGGAGTTTGAGCGTTAAAAAAGTTTCACTCCAACTGTTTGATTACCTTTCTAACTTTACTAATCTTCCAAGTATACTTCCAAAAGTCCATCAGGAAGATTTACATTCAATACTTTTGCCTCTTTATCAGCATTCAAAACAATTTCAGAAATTACGGGAATCAATACTTCTTTTCCTTTGTAGTCCATCACCAAAAGGTCTTGGGCTTGCATTGAATGAACTGTTTGAACAGTTCCCAACTCACCTAAATTTTTATCAATGACTTTATAATCAATAATTTCATGGTAATAAAATTGGTTTTTATCCAATTCTGGCAAATCTTCCAAGGGTAAAAATGCTTGAAGATTTATCATCAATTCAGCTTTTTCAAACGTGTCAATATCTTCAAATTTAACAATGGCACGATTGCCTGAAAGTCGATATGATTCCATGAAGTAAGGCACTAATTCGCCCCTTTCTTCCAAAAGAATGCTCTCTAAATCTTCATAATCTTCTGGAAAATCAACATCAAGCCAAAGCACCACTTCTCCTTTGAGTCCGTGGGTTTTAGTAATTTTTCCTAATTCAAAACAATTATCTTTTGTCATTTTATTTTCTATAAGTTTCGCCACAAAGACACTAAGCAAGATAACCGTAAAAAACATAACGATGAAACTTTAATGCCATAACTTTTGTGACTTATATTCAAAAAAAAATGATACAAAACAACTATCAGTGTCTTGTATCATTTCTTAAAATTATTTTTTTGCGAGAATTAAGCAGCGGCAGGAGCTTCTGGTGCAGCCTCAACAACAGGAGTTTCTGGTACAACCTCAGTAACAACTTCGACTGGAGCTTCTACTACTGGTGCTTCCACTACTTCAGCAACAACTTCAACTGGTGCTTCTACAACAACTTCTTCTACTGCCTCAACAACAGGCTCTTCAACGATATTCCTTTTTGCGATTGCTGCTGCACGAGCGTTGTTAATTTCAACTTCTCTTGCCATACGAGCTGCTTTGTCAGCATCTTTCGTTGCATCCAATGAATCTGATTTACCAGAAATCTTAGCATCTTTTGTAACTTTCCAGTCTGCAAATTTAGTATCGGCTAAATCTTGAGAAATTGCTCCTTTGTTCACACCTACTTGCAAGTGTTTCTTTAACAATACTCCTTTATATGACAAAATCGCACGAGTAGTGTCAGTTGGTTGGGCACCATTCAAAATCCATTTCAAAGCACTTTCTTCGTTCAATTTGATTGAAGCAGGATTTGTGTTTGGATTGTAAGTACCGATTTTTTCGATGAATTTACCATCACGTGGAGCTCTTGCGTCAGCAACTACGATATCGTATATTGCTAATTTCTTACGTCCACGACGTGCTAATCTAATTTTAACAGCCATC
>JACMRQ010000185.1 GCA_014376355.1 Arcicella sp.
CTCCTCCTCATACAATTTGTTAAAACTGAATAAAAGAAGGAGCATGAAGCAAAATTAACAAGAATTTTTAGAAAGAAAAATGCACTGAAGCCTTTAAGGCAAAAGATTTTGGTAATGCACCTCCTGGAGCTTCATGATCAAGGTATGTTAAACGATGAAATGCTTGTATTCTGAAAATCTTAAATATATTGTCAATTCCGTAACCAACTTCAATATATGGTATATCAGGATTGAGGGCTGAGAAATTATATCTTGGACGTGACCTGTTTCCCATCTCACGAGGATTAATTACTGGTACGGCTTCTTTCATTAATTCAAGATTTGATTCTCTCTGACTACCGAAAAGAACATTGGCAGAAGCAATTAAACGCCATTTAAGTTGTCGAATTAAAGGAATACGATTGAAAAGTAAACCTTCAAAATTATGGTTGTAGTTGAGTGATACAAACTTATCACTCACAAATTCAAAGAAGTGCATTGTATTAAATGCAGCACGATTATAGAAAAACGTTTGATTTCCTAAATGTGGAAATAAAAGAGGTGCCGGTAAATCAGAAGGAATGTATCCAGCTTGTATAGTATAATCCGATCGTCCAAGATTACCTAAACGAAACGACTGATATATTTTGGCAGTAAATTTGTTATAATTAAAGTTACTTCCCAAAACGCCCTTCATTCCGTGTTGATACGTAAGAGTAATTACAGGAATACGCCTTGCACCGAGTGACACACGCTCGTTACCGTCCATAAGGTAAGTTTCGCCTTTGGCAAATCGAGCTTCAACTGTAATAAAACTATCATCGTAGCCATCAAGCGTTGGTGATTTAATGCCAAGTTCTGGTTGAGTTCTGAACTGGAAATTAAATAATGGGTCAAAATTACGAGTTGTTAAAGCCACATTAAACGAAATACCTTTGGTCGGTTCTGTTTTTAGAAAAACTTCACTCTCACGACGATAAAAAGGTCCTGAAAAATTACCCCAACGAGTAAACGCATAAAATATTTTATTATCCCCAATTGCTTCGGGTGTTAGTGAAAGACGTTCAATATCATAACTATGTTTAATTCCTACCATAGTCCAATGACGGCGAGAAAGTATATAATCAACCTCACCTCCATATTTCAAAATTAAATCTTTTGTACCAAAGCCTAACCAACCTTTAAGTATTAATTTTTTATCGAAATTGGATAACGTTTTAAAGCCAAAACGGGTACGTAAACCTTCTTCTGCATTCACTGCAAATAAATTAATATAGGGTCCAATAGCAAATTTGTTAAAACGCTTATATCCACTGGCGATAATTTCAGCAATTTCAACGTAAGTCTTCACGATGGGAACATTCCTAATGGTATCAATCAATTTTTCAGCAAGAATATCTTGAGCCGATAATGATTCATGACGTGCTTCCAACCAATATTTAGGGTCTGTTTCTTTGGAATCTTCTGCTACTTCAATCGGCAAATCATAAAAACTTAATTCCTTTGGTTTATTGATTACAAAATTTTTGTTTGAAATATACATTTTTAATAACATTCCCGCCGAACTTTTAGAAATCTCAGCCACATCAATCAAAAAACGAGTTTTGGAAGGCAACCAGGCCCCTTCGGGCGTTTGCTCCATTTCCTGCGAAATCTTTATTTTATCAATAAAGTTTATGTTTGCTTGTTTTCCAATACTTGCATCTATCTGAACGAGTGCAAATGAAGTAGTATCAATAAATGCTTTTCCTTCAAAAACTAAATCCTTATTATTTTTTGGATCAAATTCCATTCCGTAACAAATGTGTCCATCCACATTGGTTGTATCTGCGATATACCAAGAATAAGTCCCTTTCCAGTTATTTCCAGTTGGTGAAATGATATCTTTCCCCAAAAACGGCACGAAGTTGTCGTAGAAATCATAATTGGCAAAAATATTTCCACCCACCAATTGCGATACAAAACTACCTTCTTTCACCCCAACGCCTTTGATATTGTTTTTCAAAACCATTTCTTTTTTACGGGCTGGCGATTCTCGGTAGTAGAATTTAGAAATTGTTTCAGAAATAAACGTTGGAATAACGGCTTTACCATCTTCCCCTGCAATTTTCTCAAACTTCTCAATTGCCCCTTGAATCTGCTTCATAATTTTCTTCTTCTTGAACTTCTCAGAAATATTATCCACGTCCAATTCCATTTTTGAATATGAATCATACTCAAAAGCGGTCAAACGCTTGCGGTCATTTTTATCCGCATTTTCACGAAGTTTTCTTAGAATTTTAAAAGCAGGATTTTCTCCCGAATATACTACCACTTCATCCAAAGATTTTGCTTCTGCTTGCAACTGAAAATCAATGGTTTGGGTAACGGCAGTTTTATCAAGAACTTTTGATTTCTTCTTGTAATTAACCGTACTAACATAAATTGAGTCAGCCTTAAATTTTGTTTTGATGGTATAAATACCCTCAAAGTTTGTTTGAGCACCAACGTTCATAATATTTGCTCCTTTCAAACCCACAGTGGCAAAGGGAAGTGGATCTCCATTTTTAGCATCCGTGATTCGTCCCGAAATAACATACTGAGCAAAAATACTTTGGTGAGCAAACACTACAACGCAGAAAATCAATAAGTTAATAATTCTTATGTTAATCATTACATTCAAAAGAGTTTAAATCTATTAGTGGGAATCTGTTAAATTAATTCCATATCGAAATTACATATTTTCGATAAATTTTCCAATTTGGTCTCTTTAATGAGACACTTTATCATCATTTTACCACCACTGTTCTAAAGGTTTTATTGAATGATATATTAAATTTATCTAATTTTTATACGTATTAACTAAAAAATACAAACAAAAATATGCTACTAAGGTTTGGACTTTTATTAAAATTAAAAATATTAAGTTCCGAAGAGGCAATTATTGGGGATGAAATGCTTAAAAAGTATATGAATTGCAGTATAAAGGATAATTATTTGTATTGTTAAGCGATAAATATTTTAATTAAAAAAAATCTAAAACTATAGATAAAACTATTCCTCTTTTTCCCAAATCTCATGTACTCTTGTTCCCGTAGAACTTTGTCCAGCGTGTGTCCAGTCTTTTCCGTTCAAAATACAATCGAAAGTCAATGAAGCGCCAACTCTTTTGCTGTCACGGGAGAAAAATTCAATA
>JACMRQ010000186.1 GCA_014376355.1 Arcicella sp.
ATTTCTATTCAAATCATTAAACGGCTGAATATTAAAACATTATCGGGCGAAAAAATTAGTATCGCTCCAAAATCCTTTCAAAAAGGACAGATTTATGGGGGACTAATTTTTGGCTTTGGGTGGGCAATTACTGGTGCTTGTCCAGGACCTCTTTTTGCTCAAATTGGGAGTGGTTTTGGTGTAATAACAGTAACGTTACTTTCAGCTATTTTAGGGACATGGGTTTATGGATATTTTAGGAATAAATTACCAAATTAAGACGTCTATAAATGACTAATTAATAACAGAATAAAAAATAAATTTAAGCAAACTGAACCAAGCATATTTAACCGCATTGTGTGGTGAAAATCGGCTTGATTTTGGTTTTTAAGTACTTTTAAAAACCATAAATTGAAATAAATTAATACGGGAAACATCACTAAAATATAAACCAAAAAAGCAGGAAAATTATAGATTAAAGTATTTTGAAAATAGAAGAAAAAGCCAATTGTTACAACCAAGAAAATACTCGCCGTAAAGATAAAAGTTCCTTTGATTCCTAATAATCTACTCATTGTCATATCGCCTCTTCGTGCATCTTCTTCGTGCTGATAAATCTGGGTCATGGGATAGAATCCTAATAGATTTAAGCTACTCAAAGTAGCAGGAAAAAGGTACTTATTTTGCCATATTTCATTCAATTCAATTTTACCAACTGCTTGGATAACAGTCAAATACGTAAAAGCTCCTTGGAAAATACCGACCGTTAACCAACTGATAATTGGATATTTTTTTAGCCGTATTTTATCGTTTGAATATGCCTTTGAAATGGAGCTATATATAATCAAGGCAAGGCTCAAAATCCAACCTCCGAGGAAGTACGCCACAATGATTGCCACGATGTCCAAAATCCATGATACGTAGAATAATTCACGGCTTACAGGCGGTGGATTTTCGAGTCCTCCGATTGAGCCTTCATCTTTGTCAAAATAGCTGTTATAAGCATTTGAGGCTGGATAAATCAGTAAATGCAAGACTATAAAAAGCCCTGTCGTAACACCCCAATCAGGGTTTGGAGATTGACTAACCGCAAACCAGAAAACTGGCATTAAGAATAATGAAAAGGGAATACGGAGATGGAGAATAATGTTTTTCATAGTTTTTCAAGGATGGTACGCAGGTAAATTTACTTTTTCCAAAAATTACGACTAAAAACTCTTTCAAATTTCCAGCCTTTTGCTCTTAAACCCGCAGGAATATAAGCGAATGTTTCCTTCGGTGAAAGGTGTTCGTAGTATAAATCATCGTCCGTTAAAATTAATGATTCGTAGTTTTCCATATTTTTTACAGTTATGTCTGCAAAGGGTAATTCCTTAATATACTGGCTGTTGACTCGTAAAAGTTGTTCTTTCAATAACCACTCGGCTCGATAATTTTCTGAACGATGAGCTTTTGGTTTGTAATGTCCTTCAGATACTTTTAGAGCGTATTCTAAATAACTCTTCAATAATCGTGGCCCTTCATTTTGTGCTTCTTCTACTTTTAATTGATTCGGCAAAATACTACTGATAACATATATTTTTTCTCTTGCACGAGTGACAGCCACATTTAAGCGATTTTCACCACCTTGTCCATTTAAAGAACCAAATTGCATTGCCATTTTTCCTTTTGCATCTGGGGCATATCCGATGGAGAAGATGATAATATCTCGTTCATCACCTTGTACATTTTCGATATTTTTGACAAAAATAGTCTCTTCAGACATTGAAATATTGAAGTCGGTGTCTGCACTAAATACTTCCAATAAATCCTGAATTAAACCTTGTTGTTTGAAGTTAAAAGTTACAATTCCAATTGATTTTTCGGGAGAAGTTTGATTAATATTTCGGACTAAATCAATAACTTTTTCTGCCTCAATTTGGTTGGTGCTATTCTCCCAAATACCTTCCAATTTTAAATATTGAATAGCTGGTTGCTGTAAATTGATCTCCTGAAAATCAGGAAGTAATGATAGCGTATTTTTATAAAAATATTGATTAGAAAAATCTATTAAGTCCAAAGATTTACTCCTATAATGACCTCGGAGTTGAGTTTGCGGTAAATACTGACAAGCCAAATCTAAGAGCGAATCTACTTCTAATTCAGGATTATCGTCTGCATCGTTTTCAAACCTAATACGGTATAAATCATTGGGCTGCAATTGTTTGGAATCACCCGCAATAACGACTTGCTTACCTCTATATAAAGATGGAATACCTTGTTCGGCAAAACATTGTGAGGCTTCATCAAAAATAACTAAATCGAAATTAGGTTCAAGGGGAAAAATAGCTGAAACGGTTTCTGGAGAAGCCAACCAACAGGGAATCAGCTTGAACATTTCTTCTGAATATTCAGCAATTAATTTCCGAACTGACCACAATTTTCTTTTCTTGTTTACTTGATGTTTTAAATCACGGTAAGTTATCGTATTTTGAAGACGGTTTTTTTCTAAATTTTGGTAAGTTAATTCTCTTAATTTTAACAAAAGAATTTCTTGACTTAGCTTTTGTTTATTCTGAACTGAATATTGCAAATCATTTTCTAATTGACTTATTTTCAAAGAGCTAACACTACGAAGAATTGGATATTTATCTTCAATATCTTCAATCCAAGCTAATTTTAAACTGTTGATAAAGCTCAATAATGGTTCTTTTTCTGATAAAAATAATTCAATAATCGACCATTCCAAACGACTAAATGATGCCTTTAACGAATCAGATTCTTGCATCAAATCAAAATTTTCTTTTAAGTAAGAATTGATAGTTGATAAATCTTGCAAATTACTGATAATAATTATTTGATTTTGAGACAAATAATTATTCCAAATTACCTGATTATCAATTAATTGTTGAGCCTTTTGAATCAGAAAATTGATTTGCTTTTGAAAATTATTCCATG
>JACMRQ010000013.1 GCA_014376355.1 Arcicella sp.
ACTTTTGTGGGTGAACTTTTCTACGATAATTCTACAAGTCATAATGCTCAAAAAATTTTGTATTCAACCGATGCTTCGGTTTATCAAGAAAAACCTTTGGCAGTGGCTATTCCCAAAAATATTTCTGATTTAAAATTATTGATAAAATTTGCCAATGAATATGGAATTACGTTGATTCCCCGTTCAGCGGGAACTTCCTTAGCAGGGCAAGTTGTGGGTAAAGGAATTGTGGTTGATATTTCAAAACATTTTGATAAAGTCTTAGAAATTAATGAAAAAGAAAAATGGGTTAGGGTTCAGCCAGGCGTAATTAGAGATGATTTGAATGTAATTTTGAAACCCTATAATTTAATGTTTGGTCCAGAAACTTCAACGTCAAATAGGGCAATGATTGGAGGTATGATTGGAAATAATTCTTGCGGTTTACACTCAATCGTATGGGGAGATACTCGAAGTAATTTATTGTCTGCCAACGTTTTGTTAAGTGATGGCTCTGAGACAGAATTTGCGGATATTTCAAAACAAGATTTTTTCAAAAAAGCATATCAGAAAGACACAGAAGGTAGATTGTACGGACAAGTTTTCAAAATTTTGAATAATCCTCTCATCCAAGAAACGATTGAAAAGAGTTATCCTAAAAAATCTTTAAAACGAAGAAATACGGGGTACGCTTTGGATATATTAAGTGAGAATGAATTATTTAATCAAAACACAGAACAGCCTTTTAATTTTTGCAAACTTTTGGCGGGTTCAGAAGGAACTTTAGCGTTTATTACCGAAGCTAAATTGAATTTAATTCCACTGCCGCCACAAAAAATAGCGTTAATTTGTATTCATTGTCACTCCATTCAAGATTCCTTGCAAGCTAATTTAGTGGCCCTCAGACATAAACCAATGGCTTCTGAATTGGTGGATAAATACATTTTGGATTTCACCAAAGGGCATCATCTTTACAACCAGAACCGTTTTTTTATTGAAGGAGAGCCTGCTGCTATTTTGATGGTGGAATTCATGGATGAAACTGATGAAGAACTATCGAAAAAAACCAATGCTGTTATTTCAGATTTACAAAAAGAAGGAATTGGGTATGCTTATCCAGTTGTGAAAGGCGAGGATACAATACCTGTTTGGGAAGTTCGTAAGGCAGGATTAGGGCTTATTCGTAACTTAAAAGGAGATACCCAACCAGTCAATTTGATAGAAGATTGTGCCGTTTCTCCCGAAGATTTACCAAACTATATTGCTGATTTACAGGAACTTCTTAAACGACATAATACCAATGCTTCCTATTATGCACACGCTGGGGCGGGCGAATTGCACGTTGAGCCAATGATTAATTTGAAAACTTTTGAAGGTAAAAAATTATTCAGAACGATATTGCAAGAGACAACCGAATTAGTTAAGAAATATAAGGGTTCATTGAGTGGTGAACACGGAGACGGACGTTTGAGAGGGGAATTTATTGAAAGCGTTTTGGGTTCGGAAGTTTATGATTTGTTGAAAGAAGTTAAAACTATCTTCGATCCGAAAAATGTTTTTAATGCCAATAAAATTATTAATACGCCTCCGATGAATGAATTTTTGAGGTATGAAGTGGGTAAAAAAAATCCAGAAATTGATACATATTTTGATTTTACCAATCAAGAAGGTATTCTTCATTTAGCTGAGAAGTGTTCAGGATCAGGCGATTGCAGGAAAACCGAAGTAACGGGCGGAACGATGTGTCCCAGTTATATGGCAACTCGTTTAGAAAAAGATACGACCCGAGCGAGAGCCAATATTCTACGGGATTTTTTAACAAATTCTGAGAAAGAAAATCGTTTCGATCATGAAGAAATTAAGGAGGTCATGGATTTATGTTTATCCTGTAAAGGCTGTAAATCAGAATGCCCTTCAAAAGTAGATGTAGGCAAAATGAAAGCGGAATTTTTGCAACATTATTACGATGAACATGGTGTGCCTTTCAGAACAAAAATGATTGGAAATTTTACAAAATCGCAAGAATTAGCTTCCTCATTTCCAAGACTTTATAATTTTTTTGTAACAAATAGTTTTACCTCAAGGATTACCAAAAAAATCTTAGGTTTTGCACAAGAAAGGTCGATTCCAACAATCGGAAGAATAACATTAAGAAAATGGCAGGAAGAGCGAATTAATATTCAGAAAAAGCGAGAAAAAAATAGTGTTCATTTTTCTAATATTGCACTTGGCAAGCGTAGTCCACAAGGGAAAATCTATTTATTTTGTGATGAATTTACGAATTATAATGACCTTGAATTAGGGCAAAAATCCATTCATTTATTAACCGCTTTGGGATATGAAGTGCACATTCCCAAACATGTAGAAAGTGGTCGCACCTATCTTTCAAAAGGTTTGGTAAAGGATGCTAAACGAATCGCTATTCAAAACGTTAGAATGCTTACCGAGGCAATTAAGGATAATTCTCCAATCTTGGGAATTGAACCTTCGGCAATATTGATGTTACGGGATGAGTACCTCGAATTAGTGCCTAATTATTTGCAAGCTGATGCCGAAAGAGTAGCGGAAAATTGTTACCTAATTGATGAATTTCTGGCACAAGAAGTCGACAAAAAGAAAATTACGAAAGAACTTTTTACAAAGGAAAAGAAACTGATAAAATTACATGGACACTGTCATCAGAAAGCTTTGTCATCTATGATTCCGACGAAGAAAATTTTATCTTTACCCGAAAATTACGAAGTACAATTAATTCCGTCGGGTTGTTGTGGAATGGCAGGTTCGTTTGGGTATGAAAAAGAACATTATGAAGTCTCCATGCAAATTGGCGAATTAGTGCTTTTTCCGACAATTAGAAAGCAAGCCGATGATGTTATTATTGCTGCTCCAGGCACCAGTTGCCGCCACCAAATTAAGGACGGAACGGGGAGAACAGCAAAACATCCTGTGGAGATTTTATGGGAGGCTTTGGTTGGGAATTAGATACTATACCTCGAAATAGTATTTCGAGAAGCGTTGAATAATTGGACTCGGACTCTCGAAATGCTATTTCGAGCCATAGTAAAAAAATATGATAAAAAAATACGCCATAATTGTTGCAGGTGGTTCTGGAAGTCGCATGAAAAGTGATATTCCAAAACAGTTTATTGAAGTCGGAGGATTACCCATTCTCATGCACACGTTGAAACGATTTAAAGAAGCTGATTCAGAAATTGAAATAATTTTAGTTTTACCAGAATCTCAATTTGGGTATTGGAGTGAACTATGCTCAATTTATACGACCGTTCCGCATCAATTAGTAAAAGGGGGTAACACCAGATTTCAGTCTGGATTGAATGGGTTACAAGTAATTGATAATGAAGGGCTTGTGGCGATTCATGATGGAGTTCGTCCGTTTGTTTCTGTGGATATTATTAATGAAAGTTTCAAAATTGCTTACGAAAAAGGGACAGCTATTGTGAGCGTTCTATCTAAAGATTCGGTTAGAGTAAATGGTCGAGCTATCGACCGCTCTACGGTAAGACTAATTCAAACTCCTCAAACCTTTCAGATTTCATTAATCAAAAAAGCCTTTGAAACCGAAGAATTAAACACCTTTACGGATGATGCAAGCGTGGCAGAACATGCAGGTTTTGAAATTAATTTAATTGAAGGAAATTACGAAAATATAAAAATCACTACGCCCGATGATTTGCTTTGGGCGGAAAACTACTGTAGCTCGAAATAGTATTTGGTGAAGCGTTGTCTGAATATTCCAAGCTTCTCGAAATGCTATTTCGAACTACAGTAAAATAATGAAAAAACGTCTCTCCATACAAGAATACACCAACGGAATTATTGCTGGAAACAGAATGATTCTAAGCCGTGCTATTACTTTGATAGAAAGTAATTTAGCAGAAGATAAACAACTCGCACAATGCGTTTTAGAATCCATATTGCCAAACACGGGTAAAGCAATTCGTATTGGAATTACAGGCGTACCAGGCGTTGGAAAAAGTACGTTTATCGAAACATTCGGAAAATATTTGACGACACTGGGCAAAAGCATAGCAGTTTTAGCTATTGACCCAAGTTCTCAACTTACAAAGGGAAGTATTTTGGGTGATAAAACCAGAATGGAAGATCTTGCTCATGAGCCTTTTGCGTATATCCGCCCGTCGCCTACGGGAACATCTTTGGGAGGTGTTACAAACAAAACACGTGAGACAATGTTGCTATGTGAAGCTGCTGGTTTTGAGATAGTTATCATTGAAACAGTAGGAGTGGGGCAGTCAGAAACTTACGTACATGGCATGGTAGACTTCTTTCTTTTATTAATGTTAGCAGGGGCGGGAGATGAATTACAAGGTATCAAAAAGGGTATTATGGAAATGGCGGATTTAATTGCTATTACCAAAACAGATTCTGGAAATGAAATTAGTGCAAATTTGGCAAAAATCGAGTACGAAAGTGCTCTACACACTTTTCCACCCGATGGTTCGGGATGGTTTCCGCAGGTGGTAACTTGTTCTGCTACACAAAAAAAAGGTATCGCTGAAATTTGGGAATTGGTCGAAAAGCATAGGGAAATGTTAAGTAAGAATGGTAAATTTGTAGAAAATCGAAAAAGCCAAAATTTAGCATGGATGCACGATTTTATCAAGCAATCGTTAGAACAAAATTTTTATACTAATCATAACGTTTCAATAAAAACTAAAGAAGTTCAGCAAGCCGTTATAGAAGGCAAAAAATTGCCTATACACGCTGCATTAGAACTTTTAAAAGTCTTTTATAACAATAAATAATGAATAATATCTGGCATAGCCTATCCGTATTTATCCTCAAAAATCGTCAAGCCTTTTTGGCAATAGTTGCAATTTTAGCACTTTTTATGGGTGTCATGGCAACTAAATTTCAAGTAGCAAGTGAATTACCCAAAATTCTTCCTAAAACAGATGCCCGTTTTCAACTTTACGAATCTTTCAAGAAACGTTTTGGTGAAGATGGTGCGGTAATGGTTTTAGGAATTGAAACTGATAAAATGTTTCAGCTCAATTTCTTCCAACAATGGCAAGATTTATCTCAAAAAATCAAAGCCATCAATGGAATTAAACAAGTGGTTTATGCAGGAAATGTACCTCGAATTATTAAGAATGATTCGGCTAAACGTTTTGATACAGAACCACTTATAAAACGAAGAGCCATTTCGCAAGCAGAAGTTGATTCCGTAAAAAGCCGATTCTATAAATTGCCATTTTATAAAGGGTTTATTGTTAATGAGGCAGGAAATGTGCATTTGATGATGATAACTTTTGACCAAAAAGCTATTAATGACAAATCAAGAGTTCTGGCAGTTAAGCAGATAAAAGAGCTTGCCAACACATTTGAAAAACAACAGAATATCAACGTTCATTTGTCTGGAATGCCCTTTATTCGTACCGAAATGACGGCTCAAATTACTAATGAATTAGGGATTTTCGTTTCGCTTGCTCTTTTGGTTACGATGATGATTTTGTACGTATTTTTCCGCAGTTTCAAAATTATGTTTTTTGCTTTAATTGTGGTACTCATTGGCATTGTCTCCTCCTTAGGAATTATAGTGTTATTTGGTTACAAAATTACCATTATTTCGGGAATGATTCCATCGTTAATTGTGGTAATTGGCGTTCCGAATACAATATTTATTTTGAATAAATACCACGAAGAATATGCTTTACACGGCGATAAAATGCTGGCTTTGCAAATTACAATTGAGAAAATTGGACAAACTCTTTTCTTAGCAAACCTGACCACTTCTATTGGTTTCGGCGTTTTTGCTTTTACGGGAAGCTCATTTTTAGCAGAATTTGGGGTTGTAGCGGCAATCAATGTCATGCTTACTTATGTTGTTTCGCTAATATTTATTCCATTGGTTTTTAGTTATTTAGCTCCTCCAGATGCCAAAGAAACTGCTCGTTTGGAGTCGGGAAGAATTGCAAAGATTTTGGTGAAAATTGAGCATATCGTTAATTTTAAACGTTCAGTAATTTATTCCGTTATTTTAATGATTGTGGCCTTATCAATTTGGGGAATAACCCAAATAAAATCCATTGGTTATATCGTAGATGACCTTGCCAAAGACAATCCAATTTTAACTGATTTAAAATTTGTCGAGCAAAATTTCAAAGGAATTATGCCTTTTGAAGTAGCGATTGATACTTATGAAGCGGGGCGGGTGATGGGTTCGCCTGAACTCTTCACTAAGATAAAACGTATGGAAAAAGAATTTGCTAAATATCCAGAATTTACCAAACCTGTTTCTATCGTTACGGCGGCAAAATTCTTGTACCAAGCTCATCGAGGAGGCGACCCAAAATATTTTGTTTTACCAGGAATTGACGAACTTTCTAAACTTCGAGAATATAATTCGAGTACTAAAGGGAAGGAAGATTCATTTAAAGGATTCATTGATTCAACGAAGCGATATACACGAGTTAGCTTTCAAATTGCTGATTGCGGAACGGTTCGTACTAATCAAATTATCAATGAGTTACAGCCTAAAGTTGATTCAATTTTTAACTACAATGCAGAAACAAATGAGTTTTACAAGAAAGGTGACAGACGTGGATATGATGCAGAAATAACGGGAAATAGTGTAATTTATGCTTGGCAAAATGACTATTTGCAGAGTAATTTAGTGGAAAGTACTTTCCAAGCTATCGTGTTGATTTGCTTGATTATGGCGTTGCTTTTCCGTTCTTGGAAGATGGTAATTATTTCAACCTTACCGAGTTTAATCCCACTTCTAATCACAGCGGGATTGATGGGATTTTTCGACATTCACCTCAAATATTCTACGATTTTGATATTCTCAATTGCTTTTGGAATATCATCTGATGGTACAATTTACTTTTTGACAAGATATAAGGATGAATTATTGAATAAGAAAAGAACTGTAAAAGATGCCATTTCAGAAACGATTTTAAATACGGGTGTATCCATGTTTTATACTGCCATCATCTTATTTACAGGCTTTTTTATCTTTACGGCATCCACTTTCCGAGGCACACAATCTTTAGGAATTTTGGTTTCAATAACGCTTTTAATGGCAATGATTTGTAATTTGGTATTACTTCCTGCTTTTCTGATGACTTTGAATAAAAAGGAGAGTGAGGGCTTGTTGAAGTAGTTTGGTAGAAAAGTATAAAAAACGTATTTTTGTAATAACAAAATCTTAATATGCCATGAAAGCTGTGTTAAATATCAATACAAATGTTCAATTAAATTTTAGCCAAATAGCTCATTTGGCTAAACAATTACCACGTAAACAAAAATCTAAATTAGCGTCTATTTTAGAGAAAGATATTCAAGAAGAAGAGTTTATTACAAAATCTGAATTGGTTGCTCGAATTAAAGAGGGTTTAGAGGAAGTAAAGTTATATAAACAAGGAAAAGTTGAATTTCAATCAGCAAGAGAGTTATTAAATGAGCTGTAAAATAAGTGCTTCTGATGGATTTAGGCGTGATTTGAAGCCTTTAAATAAAAAATACCATTCTCTTAAAAATGATTTATACAATCTTTTTGATTCTCTTGAAATAAATCCAAAACAAGGGGATGAACTTGGGAAATCATGCTATAAGGTTCGCCTTTCTATAAAAAGTAAAGGAAAAGGAAAACGTGGGGGTGCAAGGGTAATTACTTATGTGATTACGGAAAATAAAGAAGTTATTTTACTTTCAATATATGATAAAAAAGAAAAAGATACTTTGTTGCCCAACGAGTTAGATGAATTACTTTCTGAAATAGACATCTAATCAACCATGATACCAATTCAAGAATTACTCATTTTCATTTTGGCGGCTCTAATGCTTGTTATCACGCCTGGCCCAAACATGATTTACTTAATTTCTCGCTCAATTACCCAAGGTCGTGGAGCAGGACTTATCTCTTTGGCAGGAATCATTGCGGGATTTACTTTCCACATAATGATGGTTTCAGTGGGATTAACAGCAGTATTGTTTGCCATTCCTTTTGCTTATGCAACCTTAAAGTTTCTTGGAGTTTTCTATTTATTGTATTTGGCTTTTCAAGCGATAAATCCAAAAAATCAAGGAATATTTGAAGCCAGAACCGATTTGAAAGAAGATAAACCTGCAAAATTGTTTAGCATGGGATTTCTGACAAGTGTTTTAAATCCCAAGATTGCCGTCTTTTATCTATCATTCTTTCCTCAATTTATTAAACCTAAATACGGAAATATATTTTGGCAGAGTATTCAATTAGGGATTACACAAATGACTGTTAGTTTCACCGTAAATTTTTTGATTGTACTATTTGCGGCTCGAATATCAATATGGTTTGCTGAAAATCCTTTTTGGGTCAAGATTCAGAAATGGTTTATGGCAAGTATTTTAACGAGCTTGGCTTTCAGAATGGCTTTAGATAAAATTAAATGAGCAAAATTTACCCCGTTATCCAATGACTTTTCGGCAACTTATTAAGTGTCCAAATCAATAGAAATGAAATAATCAGCGTTAACCCTGCGTGAGTTAGAATTCCAATTATTGGAGGATTCCACAACCAATTTATCTTTAATTTATGGGAGAGGATGGTAATAATTAAGTAATGAGAAAGGTAAATTCCGAAACTAGCTTTATCTAAATTATTCATAATTGAAGGGTAAAACTCCTTATTCAAAACGTCCTTAAAAAATAAGAATATTGAAAGTGACATTAAGATAATATTGGGCGTAAGATATTGATAAAAATAATCATCTAACTTGCCTTTAGAAAGAATTAACCAGTAATTTCCGAATAATGCAATGCCATATCCTACCAAAAATCCTGTAACGTATAGCCATTTATTCCAATTAATTTCTCGATTTTTCAAAACATATCCAGCCACAAAATAACCAATATAGCCGCCGAAATTTTGTAAATCTAATTTTATTTGGATTCCCAAAAATTTATTAATCAATGGGAAAATAGAACAGCTAATGAAGCAAAGTAAAAGGAAGAAATTAACTTCTTGATTTGTAGCTTTTGAAAGGAAATGATTGATAAAAGGGGTTAACAAGTATAAACCTAAAATCATGTAAATAAACCATAAATGGCCATATAAACTACCTCCCATCGTCAGATAATCAATAAGTGCTTTTGAGAAAGAATGAGAATTATTTTCAAAAATGTTGTGGTAAAGTACATAAATAATTACCCAAATTGTGAACGGAATCCAGACTCGTATAAACCTTTTTTGCAGAAAAGCGAATAATTCGATCTCTTTTCCCAATAATAAAGCTCCCGAAATCATTACAAAAACAGGAACTGCAAACCGACCAAAACTGCTTACGATATTCCCAATCCACCACGAACTGTGAGGAATATTATTGTAGTGAAAAAGTATCCCACCAGATGTGTGAATAATCACCACAAAAATAGTTGCCAAAACTCGAAGATTGGTAATCCAGTATAATTTGGGCATAATTTGAGTATTAAAATAGTGCAATTTATATTTTACCCTCCAGATTTTACTGCTTTGTATCCTTGAGTAATTAACCAAGTCAAAACCTTATCTCGCACATCACCTTGAATTAGAATTTCTCCCTCTTTTGACGAACCTCCACAACCACAAAAATTTTTAAGTTTTTTCGCTAATATTTCTGCATCATCGGCTTTGCCAATAAATCCAGTGATTAAAGTAACTTGTTTTCCTGCACGAGACTTTTTGTCTAATTGAATTTTTAATTTTTGTTTTTCAGGCGGTAATGTTTCTGCAATCTCCTCATTATCAAAAGAATACTCAAAATCTTGATTTGTTGAATAAACTACGCCGACTGGTATTTTTTTATTTTTAGACATTCCCAATTACTTTTAAAAATTGTTTTTTTATACTTACTCGTAGTTCATTCGTGGTTAATTGCAGCGGTTCGCCATCGTAATGAATCAAGAAATCTTTTGTTGATTTTAGCGAAAAATCCTCACCTGATTTCATTTCAATATATCTTGAATTAGGCAAAGTTCCTCTGAACAAACGTACGCCAATAATGGGAGCTGCTCCAAACGGGAAAGGTTTTAAAACTACCATTTCAATCAGTCCATCATCAATTTTTGATTTTGGTGAAATCAACGCATTATTCCCATATTGCGTGGCATTGGCAAAAGTTATGGCAAAAGCAGTTTTATCTTCCTGATTATCAAAAAGATAGGTTTCCGGCTTGAAACTGCGAAAAGACTTCAATGCCATTTTTGCATAAGTCTTCAAACCTCTCGATTGTTGTTTGGCAAACTCATTGGCAACCTCCGCATCAAAGCCAACACCTGCCGTACAAAAGAATGGTATTTCATTCAAAAAGCATACATCAATATTTACAGCAGGATGATTTATAGCAAATTGAACTGCTTTTTCAGTTTTCAAAGGAATTTTTAAATGTCGTGCCAAACCATTGCCAGAACCAATCGGCACAATACCCAAGGCTGTTTCTGAACCAATTAATCCTTTTCCAACTTCGTTTACTGTTCCATCTCCACCAATTGCCACGACCTTTTCAATACCTTCTGCAACTGCTTTTTGGGCGATTTCAGTAGCATGACCAACATATTCCGTAAAAATTAACTCACAATTCGGCAATTTTGAAATAAACTGCTTAATTTTATTTTTCTTTGCGGGTGTAGTTGTCCCCGACTTTAAATTCATTACGAACCAAATCATCAGCTAAAAAATATAAAAAGTATTAATAAAACTATCACAAACGATAAGTACATCAAACCATCGACCAAATAATAATCCTTGTATTTTTCAAAATAATCTTTTAATCTCATAAATGTTTGTTTTAAATATACTCAAATTTACACAAAAATAAGGCATGAAAAAATATCTACTTTTTTTACTTCTTTCTTCTTCTTTTTTGTTGAAGGCTCAATCATCAGAGGATAAATTGCAAATTCTTAATATTTTAGACCGACAAACAAAGGCTTGGAATGAAGGAAATGTTAATAATTTTATGAATGGATATTGGGAATCTGACTCGCTGATGTACATCGGCAAGTCGGGAGTAACATACGGATACAATTCAACGTTGGAAAGTTACAAGAAAAACTATCCAGATAAATCAACGATGGGAACACTGAAATTCGACATCGTAAAAGTTGATTTTATCTCAAACGATGCGTGTTTTGTAGTGGGAAAATGGTACTTAACTCGCCCTAAAAAAGGCGATATTGGTGGTCATTACACCTTACTTTGGCGTAAAATTAAAGGTAACTGGGTGATTGTAGCTGATCATTCTTCTTAGAAGAATAATTGTAGTTTTCAATAATCAATTTTCAAATAAGATATTTCTACTGATTGCTAATTATCTTAATATTTTAAATTGGTTATTGAAAACTATCTTTTTTTGAAATTTTAAAGAATACCTTTTGTTGTAGGCAAAATATCTAAATCCTTAATTTCTCGTTTTGTTGCCATTTTTATTGCTTTGGCAAATGCTTTGAAAATAGCCTCAATTTTGTGGTGTTCATTATCCGCTTCTGCTTTGATGTTTAAGTTACATTTGGCAGTATCTGTAAATGATTTAAAGAAGTGGAAAAACATTTCAGTAGGCATTTCTCCAATTTTTTCCCGACTAAATTTTGCATCCCAAACCATCCAATTCCTTCCCGAAAAATCAATGGCAGCATGAACCAAAGCTTCGTCCATTGGGAGGATATTAAAGCCATATCTGGCAATTCCTTTTTTATCGCCCAAAGCCTTCAAATATGCCTCGCCTAATGCCAGAGCCGTATCTTCAATCGTATGATGTTCGTCAATATGTAAATCTCCTACTACTTTTATATTCAAATCTGCTCCCGAATGTTTGGCTAATTGGTCGAGCATGTGGTCAAAAAAACCTAATCCCGTTTCAATTTTTGATTTACCTTTTCCGTCTAAATTTAATTCCACCCAAATTTGAGTTTCCTTTGTAATTCTCTCTACGGTAACTTTACGTTCAGGCAGACGAATAAATTGATAAATATCATCCCAATTCTTTGAAATTAAGGCAGTTACAGATTCATACTCAGAATTTTCAAGGGGTTTGTCACCCATGTAAATTGCATTTGCTCCAAGGTTTAAAGCTAATTGAACATCCGTAATTCTATCCCCAATAACAAACGAGTTTTTTAAATCATATTCCGTTTTATCAAAATATTTCTCTAACATTCCCGTTTGTGGTTTACGGGTTGGGGCATTTTCGTGTTCAAATGTACGGTCAATATGTACGGCTGAAAAGTGGATATTTTCACCTTCCAATATTTCCATCATCTTATTTTGGGGAAGCCAAAAGGTTTCTTCTGGAAAACAGTCTGTTCCCAATCCATCCTGATTTGTAACCATAACTAATTCAAATTCAGACTCTTCTGCAATTTTACGAAGATTAGAGATGGCTTTTGGAAGAAAAGATAATTTCTCAAGTGAATCAACTTGAAAATCAATCGGGGGTTCGATAATAATTGTACCATCACGGTCAATAAATAATATTTTTTTCATATTTTATTAAATCTGTCTCAAGCAGAAATAGATTACAAAATTAGTATCTGCTTCGTATATTTTAGCCTTTTTTTAGGAAATTTAGGTAATGAATTTTATTGAAACCATATTATTGAACATTATTAAAGGAATTGATTGTAGTTTTGTGTTAGAATCTGTTAAAAAAAATTGATATGAATTTATTTGAAGAATTAAAAGAATTATTAGCGGGTGAAGTTGCCAGCAAAACTGCTAATATACTTGGAGAAAAAGAAGAGAAAGTAGTAACTGCCATTGAAGGATTAATTCCAACATTTGTGGGTGGACTGATGAAAAGAGCAGCGAATGAGGCTGGAGCTACTACTCTGATGAATGTAGTTAAAAAAGGCAACCATGATGGAAGCATTATTGAACAATTAGATAATTTATTGAAAAATAAAGAAAATTTTGCAGGTTTTGTAGAAAGAGGAAATAGTGTGGTTAGTATGCTTTTACCTGATAAAAAGAGTTCTATAGTAGCAATGATTTCTCAATTTGCAGGGGTTCGTAATTCTTCTGCTACTGCTCTTTTATCCGTTGTTGCCCCTTTAGTAGTTGGTAAATTAGGTAAATTAGTTGACTCTCAAGGGTTGGATAAAACAGGTTTAGCAAATATTATTTTAAATCAAAAAAGCATTTTATTAGATCAAACGCCAGAAGATTTACAATCAAAAATGATTGATGTCTTGGGTTTAGCAACTTTCATGATTGAGGAAATAAAACCCGTTCAATTTGCCACTGGAACAATAAAATCTAATACAACTCAAACAATCACTCCTAAAAAACCCATTGAAAATACAGCAGTAACGTATTCAGATAAAGATTATAGAAATGATGAAAGTGCTGGTATTACAGTTCCAAAATGGCTTGCACCAACTTTTTTAATTGCCGTAGTTTTGGGGGGTGTCGGTTATTTTGCCGTAACTCATGATTGGAGTAATTGGGGTAGTTCATCCACTGCCGAATCTGATTCTGCTCAGTTAGAGCAAGTAACTAATGCTAAAATTGATACGACTTCCATTCCTCAAGATACTGCGATTATAAAAGTTGACTCTGTAGTTGCTCCAATTACTACAAAAACAATGGGTACAAGTTTGCCAAACGGACAGAAAATAGATTTAGCGGATGGTTCTTTCAACTATAAATTTGCAAAATATTTAACTGATTCATCAGCTAAAATTAATCAGATTTTCATACTTGATAACCTAAATTTTGTAGCCAACACTCCAAATTTTGTAGCGGGATCAGAAAAAACGGTTCAAGATTTGGCTAAAATTATGTCAGCATATCCACGTGTACAAGTCAAATTAACGTGTTATACTGATAATTCGGGTGATTCTCTTCAAAATAGAAAATTGACTTTGAAACGTGCTTTTGCTGTAAAAAATTTGTTAGTTGCTAACGGTATTCAGGATTTAAGAATTAATTTCACAGGAAAAGGAGGATTAAATCCTGTGGCGAGTAATGTAACTGAGCAAGGAAAGGCTAAAAATCGTAGAATTGAATTGAAGGTTGTGAAGAAATAATTTCTCATAAAATAATAAAAAAGTCCTTCAAAATTACTGAAAGCCTTTTTTATTAATTCTTTTTCAGTATGAATTTTTACGTTAAACGGTGATTTTAAAAAGATATTTTACTGCATTTTTCAGTAAAGTATCTTTGCTTATTAGTCGTACATATTTTACTTTTAATGAATCGTATTTTAACTCTGTCTTTTGGATTATCAACTGTACATTTATTTCGTTCAATTTAATTCTTAAAATTGAGTCAATTCTATTTTTGTAAATGATTAAAAAATAATTGAAAATGCGAATTTAATCAGTAACATAGTTTTTTTATGGAATAAATGCTTAAATAAAAGATGTAGGGAAAAAATCCGCAAGATTGAATCAAAAAAATGAGCTAACCTTACCGCATACTAAAGATTATAATTCAAATTTTTCAAAGCATTATTTAAAATTTTTTATCGTGGTAATACAAAACTTTTAAAACTACGCTTTCATTCGAACTCTATTAAAATACTTATATAATTTCTGCATTGTTTTTTCAACATCTTTATCCGTTTCAAGCATATCACTGATAGTCTGAACGGCATGAATAACGGTACTATGATCACGGCCTCCAAAATGATATCCAATTGATTTTAATGGCAAGTTGGTAAATTCTTTCATTAAATACATAGCAACTTGGCGTGGAAAAACCGTTTCTCGTTTACGACTTTTACTTTTCAAATCAGTCATGTTGACTTCAAAATGATTCGTCACAGCATCCAAAATCGAATCAACCGTTACTTCTTTTTCCGAATCAACCACAATTTTTTTCAGTGTTGCTCGAGCCAAATCCATATCAATTTCTTTTCTATTCAAAGACGCATGAGCCATTAATGACACAATTACGCCTTCCATTTCACGGACGTTTGTATCGATACTATGAGCCAAATATTCAATTACTTTATCTTCAATATAAATACCATCAGCTTGTAATTTTTTTTGAATAATGGCTATACGAGTCTCAAAATCAGGCTGTTGCACATCAGCAGTGAGCCCCCATTTGAACCTTGAAAGTAAACGGTCTTGCATACCCGCCAACTCACGAGGAGGACGGTCGGACGACATTATTATTTGTTTTCCAGATTGATGCAAATGGTTAAATATATGGAAAAATGATTCTTGTGTTTTTTCTTTACCTGCCAAAAACTGTACATCATCAATTATCAACACATCAACTTGCATATAAAAATTACTGAATGCTTGAAGCGTATTATTTTTAATGGCGTTTATAAATTGATTACAAAATTTCTCGGAGGTAACATACAACACAAACTTGTTTGTGTGTTTATGTTTAATATAATTACCAATGGCTTGAATCAAATGGGTTTTTCCTAAACCAACACTGCCATAAATCATTAAAGGGTTGAAAGAAGTAACTCCTGGTCTTTCAGCAACTGCCAAACCCGCTGAACGACCCAAACGATTACAGTCACCTTCCACGAAATTATCAAAAGTGTAATGTGGGTTTAAGTAAGAATCTAGCTCCAACGAATCTAAATCTTTCAGTTGAAAAGGACTTTCATAAACCGTTGGTTCGGGTCTTTTTTGAGCTTGAACGGGAACCGTTGGTTTTTGATTAGGAATACTGTATGCAATTGGTGGATTTTTTTTGTCGCCTTTGTCCACAATTATTGAATATTCTAATTTACCATTTCTACCCATTGAAATATCAATTGCTTTGCGAAGTACATGGATATAATTTTCCTCAAGCCATTCATAAAAAAATTGGCTTGGTACCTGAATTGAGAGCGTTTGATTTGTTACTTTTAAAGGTACTATGGGTTCAAACCAAGTTTTAAAACTTTGCTCGTTTATCTCTTTATGTATAACTTCAAGACACTTTTTCCAGATTTGTCTTGCATCTGTCTGGTGAGTAGGGTACATAGTATTTTCTAAAATAACGGCACTGGGCAAGTAAGTAGTCTCAAACATCTGGTTATCAATTAGTTGGCGAAAAAGTAAAAAATATGCCGATATTTACTTTCTAAAGGGTGACAAAAGTAGCATTTTTTGAGGTCGAAAGAAACCTAAATTTCCTATTTTTCTAAAAATAAAAAAGTTAAAATTTTACTTTAATTTTACTTCTTAGAATAGTACAATAGTAAGGGGGTATATAGCAATTTAAAGGGATTATTTAACAAAAAAAGTCTAAATTATAAATTTTCACTAACTTTGAAAAATTAAATATTTTTTAATTAACTTTTATGAAAAATCAACTCTTCAATGATTTTAATTCTCATTCAAATGAGGGATGGCAAAGACAAGTAATTAACGATTTGAAAGGAAAAGATTTTGATGAAACTTTGAATTTTACAATTGAAGAAAATTTCAAAATAAAACCTTACTTTGACTCCGTAGATTTAAACAAAATACCGCTAAATTTTATTCAATATTCTCAAATTCAAGGAATTGTAAAATCTTGGAACAATAGAGAAATAATAGAATATAAATCAGAAAAAGATACTAACCAACTGGTTGTCAGTTTATTAGGTATAGGTGTTAATTCTTTTTTGGTTGATTTTAGTGGCTTTTTTGAAATGGAATTTGAAGTTAAGAAATTGTTAAGAAATATCAAAATTTCAGATACCACATTTTTTTTTAAAGTCGAAAATGCTGCTTTAAATTTAGTAAAAGAGTTGCAAATTATTGCACCGTATCATTGGAAAGGAGGAATTGATAATGACATACTTGGAAGATACTTTAAAACTGGAAATTATGATATTAACCAGTGGATTGAAATGGGAGAGATTATTAGAATAGTGCAAAAATTCAACTCATTTAAAACTCTTATTATCAACAGTCATGTTTTCCATAATTCAGGGGCAAATGTAGCTCAGGAATTAGCTTATACCCTCGCATCTGCTATTGAAACTATTGACAAAATTTCACAGCAGAATGTTGGTTTACCAGAAATTATACAAAAAATAGAATTCTCAATTTCTGTTGGTACAAATTATTTTGTAGAAATTGCTAAAATTAGAGCCTTAAAGTTTCTTTGGACAAAAATTTTAATGCAAGGATATGGTTTGAATGAGCAAAATATTCCAGTTATTTCAATCCATTGTGTAACATCTTCATTTTATGATGCTGCCATTACGCCTCATACGAATATGATACGAGTAACCACCGAGGCAATGTCCGCTATTATTGGTGGTTGTTCTTCTTTAAGTATTCGGGCTTATGATGAATCCTTCCAAGAATCAGATGAATTTAGTAGAAGAATTTCCAGAAATATTTCCACAATTTTGAAAGAAGAAAGCTATTTTGATAAAGTGATTGACTCATCAGCAGGAAGTTATTTTATCGAAAACTTAACTTTTCAAATTGCCGAAGAAGCTTTTACGTTATTACAAGCTGTTGAAAATCAAGGAGGAATTATTGAGGCCTTCGAAAAGAATTATATTCAAAATGAGATAAAAAGAAATTTTGAGGCTAAGCAGGATTCTTTGCTGAAGAATGAGTCAATTATGATTGGCGTTAATAAATTCAGACATGATGAAATACCTTTTATTAACGAAAAAATGGTAGAAAAAAAGCAGTCAACTATAGGATTTGACTTGTTAACTGATTTAAGATTATCACAAATATTTGAAAAGTAAAAAATACGATGAAACCCAATTTATCAAATATAAATCTCAATCAACAAACGGAAAATCAGGCTCACGCCACCGATGCAAAGCCCTTTCGTTTTGCCGAGGGAATATCAGTAAAAAAATATTTTACGAAAGATGATTTATCCGATGCCGAACATCTAAATTTTGCGGCAGGTTTACCTCCTTATTTGAGAGGACCTTACTCAACTATGTACGTTCAAAATCCTTGGACAATTCGCCAATATGCGGGTTTTTCTACGGCTGAGGAATCCAATAATTTTTACCGAAAAAATTTAGCGGGTGGGCAAAAAGGACTTTCCGTGGCCTTTGATTTGGCAACGCATCGAGGATACGATTCTGACCATTCAAGAGTAACGGGAGACGTTGGAAAAGCAGGAGTTGCGATTGATTCGGTGGAGGATATGAAGATACTTTTCGACCAAATTCCTTTAGACGAAATGTCGGTTTCGATGACGATGAACGGGGCGGTTTTGCCTATTATGGCCTTTTATATTGTAGCAGCAGAAGAACAAGGTGTTTCTCCAGAAAAGTTGTCAGGAACGATTCAGAATGATATTTTGAAGGAATTTATGGTTCGGAATACCTATATTTATCCACCTTTGCCTTCCATGCGAATTATAGCGGATATTTTTGAATATACCGCCAAAAATATGCCCAAATTTAATTCGATTTCTATTTCGGGTTATCATATGCAAGAAGCGGGTGCAACGGCTGATTTGGAACTGGCTTATACACTTGCAGATGGACTTGAATACCTAAGAACGGGCGTGAATGCGGGCTTGGATATTGATAAATTTGCCCCAAGATTATCGTTCTTTTGGGCAATTGGTATGAATCATTTTATGGAAATTGCTAAGATGAGAGCAGGACGAATGTTGTGGGCAAAAATTGTTAAAAAGTTCAATCCTAAAAATGATAAATCGTTGATGCTCAGGACACACTGCCAAACTTCGGGCTGGTCACTGACTGAACAAGACCCCTTTAATAATGTAGCCAGAACAACCATTGAAGCGATGGCGGCAGCTTTGGGTCATACCCAGAGTTTACATACAAATTCATTAGATGAAGCAATTGCTTTACCGACTGATTTCTCTGCTCGAATTGCTCGAAATACGCAGTTATATTTACAAAATGAAACTCAAATTACCAAAGCAATTGACCCTTGGGGAGGTTCATATTATGTTGAATACTTAACGATGGAACTCGCCCAAAAAGCTTGGATATTGATTGAAGAAGTGGAAGAATTGGGCGGAATGGCAAAGGCTATTGAGACGGGTTTGCCCAAAATGAGAATTGAGGAGGCAGCCGCTCGAAAACAAGCAAGAATTGATTCTGGGAAAGATGTAATCGTAGGTGTAAATAAATTTAAAATTTCAGAAGCTACTGTCTTGGAAGTTCGAGATGTTGATAATCAGGCAGTTAGAGCTTCTCAGATTGAAAGATTAGATAAAATTAAAGCTGAAAGAGATAATATTTCAGTAAGTTTAATTTTAGAAAAGATAACAAAATCAGCCGAAACGGGAGAGGGGAATTTATTAGCTTTAGCGGTCGAAGCAGCAAGATTACGAGCAACTTTAGGAGAAATATCCATGGCAATGGAAAAAGTTTACGGACGACATAAAGCCGTCATTCGTTCAATATCGGGCGTTTATTCAGCAGAAGTGACAGACGATGAGAATTTTAGAGTTGCCCGAGAAATGACAGATGAGTTTGCGAAACAGGAAGGTCGCAGACCCAGAATTATGGTGGCGAAAATGGGACAGGATGGACATGATCGTGGTGCAAAGGTAATTGCCACCAGTTTTGCCGATTTAGGCTTTGATGTCGATATTACGCCACTATTTCAGACACCTGAAGAAGTGGCAAAGCAAGCTGTCGAAAACGATGTTCACGTTGTGGGAGCTTCCAGTTTGGCAGCAGGACACAAAACGCTTGTGCCACAACTGATTGAGGAACTTAAAAAACAAGGTCGTGAAGATATTATGGTGATTGCGGGAGGCGTGATTCCTGCTCAAGATTATCAGTATTTGTATGATGCTGGGGTTTCAGGCGTTTTTGGCCCTGGAACGATTATTTCTATTGCGGCTCAAAAGATTTTGAAGGATTTAATGAGTAACTAAAAAGAAGTAGAATTGATTGATGTATAGGTGGTGACATAGATTTAGGAAAACCTACATTTATGTCACCATTTTTGTTAAGATTTTAAAGCAACTTTTACAATATAAACCTTATTTTTACAGTTTATTTATTATTCGAATTTATAAATTAACTGTATGAAAAAACTGCTACTATTACTATCTATTCTAATAAATTTCAAGTCTTTAGCAAATATTTCTCCTGTAAAATTTATTGAAAATAAAGGACAATGGGATAAGGAAATTAAGTTTATGGCTCAAATTCCTGGAGGCGTTTTGCAAATTCGTCAGCAGGGTTTGCATTATATTTTTGTGGATAATAATGCTCTTTATGAAATGAAACACAGCAGGCAAAAGGATGAAATTAAGCCGTTGAAAGCTCATGGATTAACAGTTTTTTTTGAAGATTCAAACCCAAAATTTACAGTCTTTGCCAATAATTCAATGGCTGAGACGCAAAATTATTTCTACGGAAATGACCCTAATAATTGGGCAACGGACGTAAAAGCTTACGGAGAAATTTGGTTGAAAAATATTTATCAAGGTATTGACTTACGACTGTATTCTACCGAAAATACTTTGAAATATGAATTTATTGTGGCTCCTAATGTATCGACCGAGCAAATTAAAATGCGGTATGAAGGAGCAGATGAAATTTTGCTTGAAAATGGCAATCTCAACATCAAAACTTCTTTGTCAACTATCATTGAAATGAAGCCTTATTCTTTTTCTGAAACCGTTGTGAGTGCGAGTTCAAGACAAGGTTTTTCAGAAGTAAAAAGTAATTTTAAAATCAATAAAAATGTTGTAACCTTCTCTTTTCCAAACGATTATAATCATAATAAAACGCTCACAATTGACCCAAAATTAATTTTTTCGACCTATTCTGGTTCAACAGCAGACAATTGGGGACACACGGCAACGTATGATTCTGATGGGAATTTATATGCAGGTGGTTCAACGCTAAGCGGAGGTACAGGTTCATTTCCTGCCACAACGGGAGCATATCAATTGAAAAATGGCGGTTATTGGGATGTAGCAATTCTTAAATTTAGTTCGGATGGTTCTAAACTGTTGTATTCCACTTATTTAGGCGGATTAAATGCCGATATTCCGCACAGTTTAATCGTTAATTCTAAAGGTGAATTATTGATTTTTGGCACAACTTCTTCTTTAGATTTCCCAACAACTACCAATGCTTTCGACCGCACTTTTAATGGTGGAAGCGTCATAAATCCTACGTCTGGACAACGATTTAGTCAAGGCAGTGATATTTTTGTGGCAAAACTCAGTGCAGATGGTTCTAAATTGCTGGCTTCCACGTATTTAGGTGGTTCTGGAACGGATGGGATAAATCGTGGAGTTTTGAATTATGGCGATGAATTTAGAGGAGAAATTGTTATTGATGAACAGGACAATGTCTATATTGCTTCGGTAACAGATTCGCCTGATTTTCCGATTATTGGAGGTTTTAATGTGTCAAGAAATGGCTCAAGTGATGCCATAATTTGTAATCTTAATCCTGACCTATCCAAAATTTTATGGAGTGCCATCGTCGGTGGAAATGGTTATGATGCCGCTTTTTCTTTAAAAGTAGGTAAAACTGGTAATGTTTATATTTGTGGGGCTACAAATAGTGATAACCTTCCTTTTTCTCAAACTTTACAAACAAAAATCAATGGTGGAATGGATGGTTTTGTTATGAAATTTACCAGAGATATTACTAAGAGTTTTACGCCGACTTCTTATAATGGAACGTATTTAGGAACCCAAAGTCTGGATTTAGCTCAATTAATGGACATTGACCAAGATGAAAATGTGTATATTTATGGACTTACTTTTGGAACATATTCCATTCAGAATGCAGCTTACTCAAATCCCAAAAGCGGTCAATTTATCCATTCAATTGACAAGACTTTATCGAAAACTAATTTTTCAACTACGATTGGCACGGGTAAAGGTTCTCCCGATATTGTGCCAACAGCGTTCTTGGTTAATCAGTGTGGTAATATTTATATTTCGGGTTGGGGTGGAAAAGTGAATGAAAGTGTTACTAATGCACCGCCCGTGAACACTAAGGGAATGCCCGTGACTTCTGATGCTTTTCGGAGTACAACCGATGGCAATAATTTCTACCTTGCGTTACTCGAAAAAGATTCCAAATCACTACTTTATGCAACATTTTTTGGTGGAGACAACAGTTCTCCAAATGCTGCGGGCGACCACGTGGATGGAGGAACTTGTCGGTTCGATAAACAGGGATTTATTTATCATTCAGCCTGTTCTTGTAATCGCTCTGGCTCGCAATCAGTCTTCACGACCACGCCCAATGCTTGGTCTAAAACCAATCCATCTCCCAACTGCAATAATGCTGCCTTTAAGTTTGACATTGATAATTTGAAGGTACAATTTGATGCTTCAGACGGAACGAAGAAGTCTGCCAGTAGTTCGTCTGATACCTTGATTGGTTGTTTACCGTTTAAGGTTAATTTTCAAGATACCAGCGAAGGAGCAAAGACGATAAGTTGGAATATCGGAGGAGAAAAAAACTCAACTGTGGGAACGGAAGAATTTAATTTTACGAAGGCAGGAATTTATACCGTAACGCTCAAAGGAGTTAATCTTTTATCTTGTAAACGAGAAGAATCCGTTAAAAAAATCATCAAAGTTTTACCCGCAGATTTTAAATTAAGTCCAGAGACGGTGAGTGGTTGCGAAGGCAAAACGGTTCAATTATTGGCAGAAGGAGGTATCAAATATACGTGGTCACCGGCCGCAGGTTTAAATGCTTCAAATGTTCCAAATCCTACAATAACTATTACAAAATCAACTTCTTATTCAGTTGAAATAGTTAATCAATATGGATGCAAAACAACTAAAAAAGTAGCTGTGAAATTAGAAGAAGCTCCGCTAAAAGTGATTAGTGATACGTTAGTTTGTCTTAATGCCTCCATTCAATTATTTGTTTCGGGTGGCACACAATATTTATGGAAGGGGAATGTTGGTTTGAGTGATTCTACTTTGGCTAAACCAACCGTAATAATCTCAAAACCAGCGACTTTTACCGTAAGTGTGATGGATGAAAAAACAGGATGCAAAGCTCAAAGAACTATTAATGTTGGTATTGATGAAAGTTTTAAGCCAGATTTTGCCTTTCAATTTGTTGAAGAATGTGGAAAACCTACGTTTGTAACGCTTCAAAATAATACTAAAAATGCCACAAAATATGTTTGGCTCACGGGTAGGGGAGACAGTTTAACGACCCAAAACCCAGAACCTTTTACCTATAAACAAGCGGGAACTTACATAATTACCCTTAAGTCTTACAAAGGTGATTGCTTAATTATTGAATCCAAACAAGTGGAGGTTGAAAATCCT
This sequence comes from Arcicella sp., assembly GCA_014376355.1. Taxonomy (GTDB): domain Bacteria; phylum Bacteroidota; class Bacteroidia; order Cytophagales; family Spirosomataceae; genus Arcicella. The sequence goes on from JACMRQ010000013.1 coordinate 23,156, forward strand.
GCAACTCCTCCAAACGTGATTACACCCAATGGTGATGGGAAAAATGATTTTTTTGTAGTAGGGGTAAAACTGCAAAGCCTTGAAATTCAAAATCGTTGGGGACAATCTATGTTGAAAACCATTGACTATAAAAATGATTGGGGCAAAGATATTCCTGTTGGAACGTATTATTATTTTTTGAAAACCTTAAAAGGAGCAGAATGTAAGGGATGGATTGAGGTAATTAATTGAGAATATAGTAGATTTGCGTAATTAAAAATCACAACAAATTGATTATGAGAAAATTAGCACTTGGAATAATGCTTCTTGGAGCATCATTCATCACCAAAGCTCAGAGCGTTCACGGTGAAATAATTACTGAATCAGGAGCCATTCCTGCTACGGAATTAGCATCAAAACTTGAAAATAAACAAGAAATGCCCGCTAAAGTTACGGGCGTTGTTGAGTCCGTATGTAAGGCTGCGGGCTGTTGGATGAAGGTTAAAACTACCGATGGACAAACGATGAGAGTAACTTTCAAAGATTATGGTTTCTTTGTTCCGAAAGATATTGTTGGAAAAACGGTTGTTTTTGAAGGCGTTGCCAAAGTTAAAACTACTTCGATTGCCATGCTGAAGCATTATGCCGAAGATGGCGGAAAAAGCAAAGAAGAAATTGCAAAAATTACTGTTCCTGAAAAAGCGATTGGATTTGTGGCAAATGGGGTTATAGTGAAATAATGTTATTTAGGTTTTTGCTTGTATGATTTGCTCAGCATTTAAGTGTTTAAAATAAATTTTCAAATAGTTAAATGTTGGGCTAATTTTTCAATTTGATATGTAATCACATAAATCTACTAATTTTCAAAAAGATTAATGGCAGTAAAATCTTTCATACATTTCAAGACATTTAGGAGAATCTCAAACTCATGTGACACTACTGATTCCATAGACTTGCGGAGCAATTTGCATCGTAGGGTATTCATTGGCAGATACTTGGTCAATTTTTTTAAATCTACGGGAATGAGTTTTAACATATATCCTCCTTGTTCGCCCACTTAGGAGACCCTTAATTGATTTTTTTCAATAGCAAACTCAGTTTTTCTTGTACGCCCGAAATAGAAATTTGTTTTCTGTTTTTGCATAAACAACTCCTCCATTTCATCATTGGTTTGCGGTTTGGGATAGGGTAAAATATGGCTCACTTTTTTGTTTCGGAAAACTCTCCGCAAACAAGTTGGACTGTATGTCGCAAAGCCTTCCGTTAATGTACCGGGGTAATATTTTAGGTCTATCATAGTAGTAAAGATTTTACGGTAATTGCTCCGATAGTATCAAATTGGTAAGTTTTAGCCAAGAGTTCAAAATA
>JACMRQ010000187.1 GCA_014376355.1 Arcicella sp.
ATTATTTCAGTAAGTAAAGATAAAGTTAGGGATGCAGTTTTGTAGAAAATAAATTATGCTATAAATTATTATTTCAGGTGGGGGAACGGGCGGACACATTTATCCAGCCATTGCCATTGCCAATGCTTTGAAAGAAATTAATCCTGCCATTGAAGTGCTTTTTGTGGGAGCAGAAGGCAAAATGGAGATGGAAAAAGTACCCAAAGCAGGTTATGAAATCATCGGTTTGCCCATTGCAGGAATTAACCGCTCTAATTTGTTAGCCAATCTCAGTTTTCCAAAAAAATTATTATCAAGTCTTTCTGAAGCACGGGGAATAATCAAAGATTTTAAGCCTGATGTTGCTGTGGGTGTAGGTGGATATGCCTCTGGACCCGTTTTGTTGGCGGCTTCGATGATGGGAATACCATATTTAATTCAAGAACAAAATTCTTATGCGGGTATTACCAACAAATTTCTATCGAAAAGTGCCGATAAAATTTGTGTAGCATATCCGAATATGGAACAATTTTTCAAGAAAGAAAAAATTAAAATGACGGGCAATCCTGTCAGAAAAGATATTTTGGAAGTACATTCCAAACGACAAAAAGCCATTGAACATTTTGGCTTAATGTCGGGGCGAAAAACAGTTTTAGTAATCGGTGGAAGTCAGGGAGCAAGAACCATTAACGAAGCCATTGATGCGGGGTTGACAAACTTAGTTGGAGCGGGTTATCAAGTAGTTTGGCAAACAGGAAAACTCTATATTGACCGAGCATCAAAAACTGCTGAAGTATTTGAAGGCCAAGTATTCGTATCAGAGTTTATTTATGAAATGGACTTAGCGTATGCCGTAGCAGATGTCGTTGTATCACGGGCAGGGGCCTTATCAGTTTCAGAATTATGTTTAGCCGCAAAACCTTGCATTTTAGTACCCCTTCCAACCGCAGCCGAAGATCATCAGACTATGAACGCTATGAGTTTAGTGAAGAACGATGCGGCAATTTTGATAGAAGATACAACCGCAAAAGAGAAATTAGTAAAAGCTACGATTGCATTATTGCAAAATACTGAAAAACAGGCAATTTTAAGTAAAAATATTTATCAATTGGCCAAACCAGAGGCGGCAAGAGAGATTGCAGAGGAGGTTATGAAGTTAATGAAGTAATATATTTTTATTTACCAACACTCCATTAATTAGAATTTAATTTAAGCGATTAAGTTACTCCAGCTAATCGCTTAAATTAAATCAACTGCATCAAGACAAACGCATCATTTTAGTGCTGGATTAGTAATAATTTTCTTCTCATTAACATCCCACATTTCAAATACTTTCAGGGCTTCTTTCTGTCCAAGTTGAATCATTTCAATTTTACGTTCCGATAGTGGCAGAGGGATTTCGTCATAAATAAAGGCATCGTCAAAACCTGTTTTTTTAGCATCTTCACGAGAATTACCGTAATATATTTTCACAACTTTCGACCAATAAATTGCTCCCAGACACATTGGGCAAGGTTCGCAGGAAGTATAAATTTCACAATCCGTTAAATCAAATGAGTTTAAGTTTTTGCATGCATCTCTAATTGCCATCACTTCAGCATGTGCCGTTGGGTCATTTGTAGAAGTTACTTGATTGTAGGCTTCACCTATAATTTTGCCATTTTTCACAATAACAGCCCCAAATGGTCCTCCTTTACCTTCCGAACTTCCTTTCAAAGACAGTTCAACGGCTCTTTCCATAAAAAATTTTCTTTCCATAATTTTATTTGTTAAAATTGGTTTAGCTTAATTTTATACAATTACAAATCTAACTATTCACCCATTAATTTGTTACTATCTCCAAAAAATTAAACTATAAAATTCTTAAAATAACCGCAAAAAATCCTTTTAGGCTCACTAATTACAATCCTTTTTTACAAAGAGGTTATGACTAAAGGATAAACTTCGTATCATTGCAACATTAAGGCTGAAACAATCAATTTTAACTATAAAAAAATGTCGTAAACAAAATTTTATAAGTAAATTGCGACTTAATTCAACAATGAAACAAAAACATCACTACAAATCATCAGTTTAGACAACCATTAACAAGAAATTGCTTAAATTTCCTTTGTTCTCTATGATGAATTGTGATTGTAAATAATATGAACTATCAACCATCAGATTATCTTCCAGTTCTTGTACAAATCGGTGCGGCCTTAGCATTTATTGTTGCCACGATGCTTGCAACCCATTGGCTTGGACCAGAACGTCATAGTAAATTAAAAGACGATGTTTTTGAATGTGGTGTTGAATCAATTGGAGATGCCCGCACACCGATTTCAGTAAAATATTTCTTAGTAGCTATACTATTTGTACTTTTCGATGTCGAGATTATCTTTATGTATCCTTGGGCAGTAAACTTTATGGGATGGATAAAATCATCATCTGCCTTGGCAATGGATATGTTTATAGAAATGATTGTTTTTATGGGCTTATTATTAGCAGGCTTCATTTACGTTATTAAGAAAGGCGTTTTAACTTGGGAGAAATAATTTAACTTGAAGATTTGAAAATGTGTTAATTTGAAAACTCTTTCATTTTACATATTGTTTAACAGTTATAAAATAGACTTTTGGAAGAGTTTGGAAGGAATATTATTTGAGGAATGAAATTTTCAAATTAACATATTTTCAAATTCTCAAATTAATACAATGAGTGATAAAATAATAAAAACAGTTGACGCCCCCGCTGGGCTTGAAGGACAAGGTTTCTTCGCTGGAAAATTAGATGATTTTGTGGGGCTTGCTCGTGCCAACTCACTTTGGCCTCTTCCTTTCGCAACTTCATGTTGTGGAATTGAATTTATGGCAACTGCGGGTTCACACTACGATATTTCACGATTTGGTTCTGAAAGAATGTCATTTTCGGCACGTCAAGCAGATATTTTAATGGTAATGGGAACAATTTCTAAGAAAATGGGCCCCATTCTCAAACAAGTATATCTCCAAATGGCAGAACCACGTTGGGTCCTTTCAGTAGGTGCGTGTGCTTGTTCTGGCGGTATTTTTGATACCTATTCAGTATTGCAAGGCATTGACAGAATCATTCCTGTGGATGTATATGTGCCAGGTTGTCCGCCACGCCCAGAGCAAATTTTGGATGGTTTCATGCAAATCCAAGAAATTGCAAAATCTGAACAAAGAAGACGCAGAGAATCAGACGAATATAAAACCCTTTTGGCTTCTTACGGAATCGAATAAGTAAAAATGAGCAACGAAAAAATAGCACAAGATTTAGTAGCACAATTTGGCGAAGAAAGAATCTACGGTATTGTAGAAAATTACGGACTTTTGAACGTAACCACTACCACCGAGACCATCATACCTTTGATGCACTATTTATACCAACACCCCACATTCAAATTTCAGTTTTTGACTGACTTAGCGGGAATTCACTTCCCACAAGTTCCAAGTCATGAATTTGGAGTAATTTACCATTTGCATAGTCTGGAAAATAATGTAAGATTAATCATTAAACTTTACGTTACCAGAGAAAATATTGCTGTACCAACCCTCACAGGTTTATACGCAAGCGCTAATTGGATGGAACGAGAAGCCTTTGATTTCTACGGAATTACCTTCACAGGACATCCAAAAATGGAAAGAATTTTGAACATGGATGATATGGATTATTATCCCATGCGTAAAGAATATCCATTGGAAGATGCTACCCGTGAGGATAAAATTGATGCTTTGTTTGGTAGATAAAAAATTAAAATATGGCTGAAATAGCATTAGTGTCAAATCCATATGTGGGATTAGCAAAGACACAAGAAAATAAAAAATATGTGAATGACTTAACGACTTTGAACTTAGGTCCTACACACCCTGCAACGCACGGAATTTTCCAGAATATCTTGACGATGGATGGAGAAACCATTATTGATGCAGAACAAACCGTTGGCTACATTCATCGTGCATTTGAAAAAATTGCAGAACGTCGTCCGTTTTATCAACTCACTACGCTTACCGACCGAATGAATTACTGTTCATCGCCTATCAATAATATGGGATGGCATTTAACAGTAGAAAAATTGCTTGGTATTGAAGTACCCAAAAGAGCTCAATACATCAGAGTAATTATGATGGAGTTGGCTCGTATTGCCGATCACTTGATTTGTAATTCAATTTTGGCGGTGGATACTGGTGCTTTAACAGGATTCTTGTATGTAATGCAATGGCGTGAACACATCTATGAGATTTATGAAGAGATGTGTGGAGCAAGATTAACGACCAATATGGGACGCTTCGGAGGAATGGAACGTGATTTATCGAAAGAAGCTATCCGCAAAATCAACATCTTATTAGATGACTTTCCAAAGGGTTTATTGGAATTTGAAAGTCTAGTGAAACGTAACCGTATTTTCATGGATAGAACCCAAAACGTAGGGGTAATTTCAGCAGAACGTGCCTTAAATTATGGTTTTACAGGACCAAATTTAAGAGCAACGGGTGTAGATTATGACGTGCGTGCCATGAATCCATATTCATCTTACGAAGACTTTGAATTTGAAGTACCAGTGGGAACAAAAGGCGATACTTACGACCGTTTTTTGGTTCGTGGTGAAGAAATGTGGCAAAGTCTGAGTATCATAAAACAAGCACTACAAAACCTTCCCGAAGGAGCATTTCATGCTGATGCACCCCATTATTATTTACCAGATAAAGATCAAGTGTACGGTAATATGGAAGCATTAATTTATCATTTCAAAATCGTGATGGGAGAGATTGATGCACCCGTGGGAGAAGTTTATCAATCCGTGGAAGGTGGAAATGGAGAATTAGGATTCTATTTAGTATCAGATGGAGGCAGGGCACCATACCGCTTAAAATATCGTCGTCCAAGTTTTATTTATTATCAAGCATTCCCTGAAATGATTGTCGGCACCACACTTTCTGATGCTATCGTAACGCTGTCTTCGCTGAACGTAATTGCGGGAGAATTAGACGCTTAAGTTTTTAGATTAACACTTTCTAACAACTCATTAAATACCTGATTATCATATTATTTACGAAAATAAAATATCGTGAAAATTTAAAAATGACCAATACGCAAACCATTCAATTTCCAGCCTCAACGTTGGATAAAGTGCACGAAATAATTAATCGTTATCCAGAAGGAAAACAAAAGTCAGCTTTATTACCCATCCTTCATTTAGCCCAAGCCGAATGGAAATGGTGTTCGCCCGAAGTGATGGACTACGTGGCGGGTTTACTAAAACTTACTCCCGTAGAAGTTTATGAAGTTGCTTCATTTTACACCATGTTTCACCTCGAACCCGTTGGAAACCATGTGATTGAATATTGCAGAACAGGACCATGTTGTTTGATGGGTGGCGTTGAAGTTTATGATCATTTGAAAGCAAAATTAGGAATTGAAACGGGTGAAACAACTGCCGATGGAAAGTTTACCGTCAAGGAAGTTGAATGTTTGGCCGCTTGTGGATGGGGGCCCGTTTTTCAAATTCGTGAACAATTTTATATGAACTTGACCACTCAAAAAGTTGATGAAATTATTGAGGAGTTGTCAAAATAGTTAACACTGAAGTTAAATTTATGGAACTTAGGTGAAAGTAAATCCTAAAATTGATAAAGAATACGCAGATGAAAATATTAACGGAACATATTGACGTCCAAGGCATTGAGACCATCGACGTTTTTAGAAAACATGGTGGTTATGCTGCTGTGGAGAAAGCCATTAAAAAAATGACTCCCGATGAAGTTACTGAGGAAGTAAAGAAATCAGGGCTTCGTGGGCGTGGTGGTGCAGGCTTTCCAATGGGAATGAAATGGTCATTTTTGGCAAAACCCGAAGGAGTGCCTCGTTATTTAGTTTGCAATGCAGATGAATCTGAACCAGGTACTTTTAAAGACCATTATTTGATGATGAAGTCGCCTCATACGTTAATTGAGGGCATGATTGTATCGTCTTATGCGTTAGGTGCAAATACCTCATACATTTATATCCGTGGAGAATTAATGTATGTCGCAACGATTCTTGAGAAGGCTATTCAAGAGGCGAAAGACAAAGGATTATTGGGTAAAAATATTTTAGGTTCGGGTTATGACCTTGAACTTCATGTTCAATTAGGCGGAGGAGCGTATATTTGTGGAGAAGAAACTGCTTTGTTGGAATCATTAGAAGGGAAAAGAGGCAATCCACGTAACAAACCGCCATTCCCTGCTGTGAAAGGCTTGTGGCAGTGTCCTACTGTGGTAAATAATGTAGAATCAATTGCGGCAACTCCTTGGATTGTGAATAATGGAGGGGATGAATATGCTAAAATTGGAATTGGTCGCTCAACGGGTACAAAGTTAATTTCAGTTTCTGGACACGTTCGCAAACCTGGAGTTTATGAATTGCCTTTGGGATTATCGGTTGAAAATTTTATATACGGAGATGAGTGGTGTGGTGGTATTCGTGACGGACATAAATTGAAAGCTGTTGTGGCAGGAGGTTCATCCGTACCGATTTTACCAGCAGAATTAATTTTGAGAACTACTAACGGTGAAAATCGTTTAATGACCTACGAATCTCTTTCAGACGGTGGTTTTGCTACAGGAACTATGTTGGGTTCAGGCGGATTTGTGGTGATGGACGAAACAACTTGCATTGTTCATAATACTTTAACATTCGGACGTTTTTATCATCACGAATCGTGTGGGCAATGCTCGCCATGTCGTGAAGGCACTGGTTGGATGGATAAAGTTTTATACAGAATTGAACATGGAAATGGTCGACAAGAAGATATTGATTTGTTGGTAGATGTTGCAAAAAAAATAGAAGGGAACACAATTTGTCCATTGGGTGATGCTGCCGCTTGGCCTGTTGCCGCTGCGATTCGTCATTTTCGTGATGAATTTGAATGGCACATCAATCATCCAGAAAAAGCAACGCAAAAGGGTGCAGTTTTCATGCGTGAAGGAGCGAGTTGGTCGTTATAATTTGAAAATTTGAGAAAATGAAAGTTACAATAGATAATATTACGATTGATGTCGAACCGGGGACAACCATCATGCAGGCGGCTCGTCAAATTGGTTCGCATATTGCTCCTCCTGCCATGTGCTATTATGAACCTTTGAAAGGTTCGGGTGGTAAATGTCGTGGTTGTTTAGTAAAAGTAACCGCTGGTTCAGAAAAAGATCCTCGTCCAATGCCAAAATTGATACCTTCGTGCATTACGCAGGTACAAGATGGTATGATTGTAGAAAATACCATCAGCGAACAAGTATTAGAAACCCGAAAAGGTATCGTAGAATTTTTGTTATTAAATCATCCTTTAGATTGCCCAGTTTGCGATCAAGCGGGTGAATGCGATTTACAAAATTTTGCCTTCGAACACGGTGTATCTAAAACTCGCACGGTTGAAGAACGTAATACTTTTGAACCCGTAGATTTAGGCCCGTATATTAAATTGAATATGAATCGTTGTATTTTGTGCTACCGTTGCGTTTATACGGCTGACCAAATTACGGACGGACGTGTGCATGGTGTTATGAATCGTGGTGACCATGCTGAGATTAGTACATACATTGAAAAAGCGATAGATAATGATTTCTCAGGAAATGTTATTGATGTTTGTCCAGTGGGAGCTTTAACTGATAAAACGTATCGTTTCAAAAGCCGTGTATGGTTCTCAAAACCAGAAGATGCCAGTTGCAATTGTGGGAAATGTTCTGGAAAAGTTACACTTTGGTATAAAGGAGATGAAGTTATCAGAGTAACGGCTCGCAAAAATGAATGGGGTGAAGTAAAAGAATTTATCTGTAATACTTGCCGTTTTGAGCGTAAAAGAACTTCTGATTGGACGTTGGAAGGACCAACCAAAATTGCAGGCAAATCAGTAATTTCAGCCAATAAATACGGAGCAAGCACTATTTTCCCAGCTTTCCCTCTAATACAAGCAGCAAAAGAATACAAACAAATTGACGACAGCCGTGATACTTCATTTTTAGTGCCACAGAAACAGTTAAATTAATTTATGGAAATTACATCAACATTATTTACCGCAAAAGCTATTTACGTAGGAGCAATATTTGCTATCACTTTGGGCGTTGCAACTTATTCAACGTATTTTGAGCGTATTGTTGCGGCTTTTATGCAAGACCGTGTTGGTCCAGATCGTGCAGGTCCTTTTGGAATTTTTCAGCCTCTTGCTGATGCTGTAAAGATGTTTATGAAAGAGGATTTTATTCCTGCACAATCTGATAAATGGCTTTTTATTGCTGGTCCATGTTTGTCGATGCTTACAGCTTTGATGACTTCAGCCGTTGTGCCTTTTGGAGATACTTTAGACTTAGGAAATGGCTTGATGCTTGATTTACAAGGCATTGACGTAAACATTGGAATTCTTTGGGTATTTGGAATAGTGTCTTTGGGCGTTTATGGTGTATTGATTGGTGGTTGGGCTTCTAATAACAAATTTGCTTTAATTGGTGCTATCCGTGCAGCTTCTCAAAATATTTCTTATGAATTAGCGATGGGCCTTTCAATTATTGCTATTTTGATGTTATCGGGTTCACTCTCAACAAAAAATATTGTTGAAGTTCAACAAGGTGGACATTGGAATATTCTGTATCAACCATTGGGTTTTGTGATATTTATAGTTTGTGCTTTTGCTGAATGTAACCGTACCCCTTTTGACTTACCTGAATGTGAAACCGAATTAATTGGCGGTTATCATACAGAATATTCTTCTATGAAATTAGGCTTTTATTTGTTCTCTGAATATATTAATATGTTTATTTCAGGGGCAGTAATGGCAACTTTATATTTTGGCGGGTACGATTATCCAGGACATGATTTTATCGCTGGAAAATTTGGAAATAATATTGCAGTACTTTTGGGAGTGGGAGCAGTAATTGGAAAAGCATTGGTTTTTGTATTCATATTTATGTGGGTTCGTTGGACTATTCCCAGATTTCGTTATGACCAATTAATGGGCTTAGGTTGGACAGGTTTAATTCCACTTGCCATGTTTAATGTGGTTTTGACAGGTGCAGTTATGTTATTTACTGTAAATGAAGGTGGTTCAAATTGGATTACTATTGCAGGATCTTGGGCTGGTGTAGCTTTGATGTTAGTTGTGACTGCATTTTACAGCCAGTTTCAATATAAAAAAAATAAACTTGCTACGGCATAGGTTTGATAATCAGAAATATGAAATTAAGTAATAAAACCAAAGTTTTAGAACAAGGAGAAATGACCTTTGCAGAGCGTATTTATCTACCCGCAATCGTAGGTGGGATGGGTACGACTTTAAAGCATTTCTTCTCTAAAAAAGTAACCATTCGTTATCCAGAAGAAAAACGTTATTTAGGTCCTGTCTTTCGTGGACATCATATCCTGAAACGTGACGAAGAAGGAGCAGAACGTTGTACAGCCTGTGGTTTATGTGCCGTAGCTTGTCCTGCGGAAGCAATTTCGATGGTGGCAGATGAGCGTAAAAAAGGGGAAGAACATTTATACCGTGAAGAAAAA
>JACMRQ010000188.1 GCA_014376355.1 Arcicella sp.
AACGTTATAGAATCTTGGTCCATAGAAATAGGTTGAAAAACAAGAAAACCATTAATCAGGTAATTGGTGTTTGTGCCGCTCTATGGAATTTTACAATTGAACCATAACTTATTGATAATCAAATCACAACAAGTCTATTATATAATCCTATAATCATGCAAAACCTTAACATCCTCTCTATCGCCAAACGCCTTCAATCTATCGCACAAGGAGGCATTTTTTATAGTGAAGATAAGCCTTTCGACCGTGAACGTTACGAAGAAATTTCAGCACTAAGTGTGCAGATTTTGAGCAATTTAACGGAAGAACCCATCGAAAAAATCTCTAATCTTTTTACGCAAGAAAGAGATGGTTATCAAACGCCAAAAGTAGATATTCGGGCGGATGTTTTTAATGAATCTGGTAATATTTTGATGGTGAAAGAGAAGGTGGATGGTTGTTGGTCATTGCCAGGAGGTTGGGCTGATGTGGGTTATACACCTGCGGAAGTTGCTGTAAAAGAAGTTCAAGAAGAAACGGGTTTGGACGTAAAGACTGTAAGAATTTTAGCCATAATTGATAAACGCAATCACCCGCACCCACCTGAAGGCTGGTATGTCTATAAGATTTTTATTTTATGTGAGGTAATTGGAGGAGAAATTTTTAAAAATACTACCGAAATATCTGATGTTCAATATTTTAGTTTACAAAACCTACCTTCACTTTCAGAACCCAGAAATGTTTATTCACAAATAAAATTAATGTTTGAGTATAGAGATAATTCTGAAAAAGCTGTGTATTTTGATTAATTTTTAAAATTAAAGGGTTAGATAATTTACCTAACCCCAAATTACTATTTCTTAAACTTTAAAGACAATACATTTTTTGCCAATTTACGGCCTTCTGCTAAACCAGTTTCATTGTCTTGACGTGTATGAATGCCTCCATAGAATCTGGAGGCTGCTGATTCTGTCGCAAATTGATTAAAACTCTTAAAAGAGCGTACTTTAAATTCAACGCCTGTATTCGCATCTTTTATTCTTCCCAAGTGCGAATTATCCACAAAAGCAAAATTATCACCGAAGAAATTAGTCAAAACTTCTGCCACAGCACTCGACTGAGTAGCATGTCCCGACGGAAATCCTGGGAACGGCGGAGCTGGCCAAAAAGGTTTCCAATTTGGGTCAATCTCTCTTCTAACCATCGTATAAGGACGCTCATTATTAAATTTGAATTTACATTTCCAACAATTAATAAAAGCATCATTTACCGTTATTCCCGTCCGTGCAAATGCCTCTGCGGCTTTTCCTAAACCCGCTTTTGTTTGCTTTACCGCAATATTAGCAATATTGTAGGAATGTCCAGGAGGTGTAAAAGTCTCTCCTGGATTATCTGCCCACCAAACTGCAATCTCTTTTTCTTCCTGTGTTAATGATTTATTTTTTGCGTAAACTTCAAAATACTGCCCAAAATAGGGTGAATCCAAAGATGATGAATAAGCTATCGGGTTTGGTACTGGCATATCCTGATTAGCAGCAATGAAAGTCCTATTTGCTCCCCAAGTAGGTTGCATCGGGATTTTTTGTCCATTTTCAGTTAATTTCCAAGCACCATCATATACAGGAACTGTGTATGTTGCAGGGAAATTTCGTTTATATCCTTCGTGTCCACCATCAGTTTTTGACCATTCAAAAATGGCATCAGCGATCATCTGACCATATTTTTCTGAACGATCGATTATGTCTTGCGCAACGCCCACTTTATTAGCATTTTTCAAAACCAATTCTAATGAATCAATAATTTTTTTATTAATGACTGCTTGTGGACGAGATGCTTCTGCATAAAAAGCTCTCAAAATATTGGCTTCTGCTGCATTGGCACTCAATGCCCAATTATATTCTTTCCCCGCTTCAACTTTTGGCAAAGTCGTTAATGCTGCCAGTTGCCCTGCTAATGACTGATTATTTGGAAGTCCTCCCACAACGGATTCGTACATCGTCAATCCTCCGTAGGCATAGGCACGAGCGGCAACGGGAGGCGTGTATCCCGCAGTTTTTTTTGTTAATTCCAATTGTACTTCAGCCCAAGTACTTGCAACCTCAGAAGAAAATTTATTGGCTGGGTAAGAATTTTCTGTTGGTAATTCAACGGGCGATATGTTGTCTGTTTCTTTAACTTTACAGGAATTCAAAAACAAAGCAAAACAAGAAATTGCAAATAGTATGGCAGGCTTATTAATAATTCTTGCAGAAAAAGTCATTAATCGTTGTGTTTTCATAAAAAGAAATTTAGGATATACGTCTCTATTTAATAATATTTTTATTCTGATAACTGGTTACAAAATTCTTGCCATGATAATTAATATTGCCATTCCTTACACGTTTAATTTAAAATTCAAGAATTAAAATACGGATTTCCATACAAATAAGCAAAACACATCACAAAGAGTCGGAATGGATTATACCAACAA
>JACMRQ010000189.1 GCA_014376355.1 Arcicella sp.
GGCTCAGTCATCACAATTTCAAAGATTTTACGGTTAAATTCCGAAATATGAATCTGTCCCGTATCATTCTGAATATCAGCAATTTCCTTTTTTAATTGACTCAATAAAGCCAGCTTTTTAAGTTGTTTTGATATTTCTTTAAAGAGGATATACTTAGGACTGTTTCGTTTTTGAATTCCTAAAATAGTATTTCCACAATCCGTAAGAATTGCAGAAATATCATCTATTTTTGAAGTAATTTCTTTCTTTGTGCTTTTTGAATACCAACTATTATTATCAAGTGCATCATTAACCCGCTTCTTTGCTTCTCTAAAATAATCTCCTTCCTTAACTTTTTCAAAATACCCCATACATCCGCTTTTACCGAATGAAAAATTACTTATTTCTAAGCCAGCATCATCCAAAAGATCAAACATTTTATTGGCTTCATTAAAGATTTTTGATTCAATTTCAGTGCAAAAAATATTTAACTTAACTTCAATTATGAGAAAATCGGCGGGTTGTAAATCTGAAAGCGAATTTACCGACGTTTGAAATTGGTCTGAAAGAAGACTTTTTCCAAATGTGGCCAACTCCTCGGGCAAACGATTCCACGATTTGCCTTCGTTGGCTTTTTCCATGGCAAAACTTTGAATTGCCTCCGTGATTTGCTCAAAATTTTCAGTATTTACCTTCTGAAATAATTGCTCAACGGCGGCATCCAATAGCACGCCAGAATCAAGGCTTACTTCAAAATTAAAGGGAAACCCCAACTCTTCCGTAAAAGCTGCCACGATTCTTTGCACAAAAGAATCAATCGTGGAAACCGAAAAATTGGTGTATTCGTGGATGATGTGTTTAAAGGTATTCTTGGCACGATTTCGTAATTCTGGTTCGTCTATATCAACACCATCTTCCTGTAATTCTGCCAAAATTTGCTTGAAAATGCCCCCTGATTCTTGCTCATCTTTTGGGTCATCACTGGCAAATTGGCGGAGGTATTTCATGATACGCTCCTTCATTTCTTGGGAGGCTTTTTTTGTAAAAGTTACTGCCAAAATATGGTTAAAATACCAAGGAGAAGTAGTTTTAAGGGCTAATTTGATGTACTCCTTTGCAAGTGTATAAGTCTTACCCGAACCTGCAGAGGAGGAATAAATTTTGAATTTTGGGGATTGCATTTTGTTTTAAAAACGTTTGTAAGAATTTTATATAATTGACTAGTAAAGTTATATAATTAATCTATGTTTGTGTAAAAGTTGGATTAGTAATACTTGGAACTGTTTGAAAAAAAATTGAAACGAACAGTGAACAAAGCGAACAACCACCGTTAGTAGTTCGTACTCGACTCTAACAGTGGCTGTTTGCTTTAAATGGCATCAAATTTTGTTAATATTTCTCCTGATTTTCAGTTATTTTTTTTAGCTGTTTCGTATTGAAAGGAGTTATTAAAATCTTGGTATTATGATAGCTTAATTTGTCTAAATACTTAATTAACAATTTTTATATAATTGGTAAATGAATCTCTGCCATCATACAACGTGCTGAGCCTCCACCATTACCTTCAATCATAGACAAATTAAAGTGATAAATAGTGCAATATTCATTTAAAATTTTAAGTTGTATTGAGTTTAAAGAATTATAAGCCGAATTCGACATGACTAACATTTTTTCGCCTTTTTGGCTTTTAATCTCCAACATATTCCCAGCAAATTGATTCATCTGTTGTAATGTGATTTCGATAACTCTTTTGCCTGATTGTTCTAATGAATTTCTGACCAAAAATCTTTCATCTAAATCAGCAATTGCTTCCAAACAAATAACTGCAAACATATCTCCAATACACATCAATACATTGGTATGATAAATTTGTTTTCCAGTATCATCAACGGCATTGAACGAAACAATTTCATAATTCATTTGAACAGAAAACTCTTTCAAAACATCTTTATTCGTACGTGGAGATAAACAGGCATAAGCAATTTTAAACTTGCGGTCAAGAACCATTGAACCTGTACCTTCTAAAAACTTACTGTCAGTCTCAAAACCTGATAAATTGATTTTGCGATTAATATAAAATGATTCCGATAGTTGTTCAATAATATCTTCTCGACGCTCCAAACGTCGATTTTCTGCTTGCATTGGGTACGTAATGACTGAGCCATTGCCATGAAATGAAACCCAATTATTCGGAAAAATTGAGTCAGGCGTGTAGGGTTCCAAAGTATCATTAACTACGATAATATTCACGCCTAATTTACGTAATTGATCTGCCATTTCATCGAACTCCTTGAGAGCATCTCGTTGAGATTCATCTTTATTTTTCTCACTAAATTCAGCTTTTTGAAAGGCATTTGATTCGGCAGTTTCTTGGTTAAATCCAAAATTAACTGGACGAATCATGAGAATGTTGGAAGTTGTTTGTGAACGCATTTTTAGTTGTGATTTAGTGATGATTCAACACAGATTTTACGGATTAGACACGAATTTAAACTTTATAATGATTTGCTAAAATTCTAATAAATTAAGTTAAAAGATACTTTAAAATTAAATTTTTATCTGTGTATAATCCCTTAAATCCGTGTTCAATTTTAACTCAAAATTCTTCTCGAAGTATTGGCATCGACATACAGTGCGAACCACCTCTGGCACGTGAAAGTTCTGCCGATGGTAACATGATAAAAGTATCGGTCAGCGTCTCTGGATTTTTAAGTCCAGACTCAAAATCTTGCAATAAATCTTCCATTTTTACAGCTTCAAATCCTGCATTTTTGAAGGCTTCTAAGGTTTTATCGTTACGGTCGTAACCAATAACAACGCCTTCTTTTACTGCCAAAAGATTACATGAATCTGTCCATTGCTCTCTTGCACCATATGGAAATTCATTATTTCCAGAATAAATAAATTTAACATCAAGCGGCTGACAGTCATGGTCATAAATTGATATTTCAGTTAAAAGTTCTTCCAAACTTCCAATCACTCGAAGGTCATTATCTTGTCCTCGGCGAAATTGAACAATATGCACTTCCTCCGCTTTTTTAGACTTCAATAATCCTGCATTTATCAAAGCTTCATCTTCCGCATTTACTTGTGGTTTTGCTAAAGTTCCTAACAGCACCCAAACATTGCGTTTTATCTGTGTAAAAACCGTATCAATGTGCATATAATCACGTTTATTAGGTATTTTTACGAGCGTAACCTTATCCACAATTTTCTTTTCAAACAAGATTTTTATGACTTGTTTAGCAGCATAAATCGTGGTTCTTTCAGAAATTCCAATTAACAAATGATTCTTCGCAACCATCATGACATCACCACCTTCCAAAGTTGATTGAGTTTCTTCGGCTTGTTCTTCGGGAAGCAAAAATAAGGTTTCATTATCAGGAATTTCAATTAAATTTTGACGAATTTCTTTGAAAATATCGTGGTTATAAAAAATGTATTGTACCAACAAGGCCTCACGTGTACGAGCTTGTTTTTTTGGACGGTTCAGTAGGATGTGGTCATTAATAGTAATACCAATATCACGGGTAAAGATGAAATTGGGAATAGGAGGGAAGAGCATTTCGCCCGACGGAGTTGTACCTGAAATCAAGGTTTTAGCTAATTCAACGGGAGGGAGATTAAATAATTCGTCATGGGTTGTGTACCATTCTTTTTCAATGGCACAAGCCGCAGCGACCAATTTCATACGAGTTAGGTCATTTTCCAGAATTTCAGCTAATAACTTTTGCAGTTCAATAACTTTATCTGAATTGAAATATGCTGGACTATCAGGCTTGAAAAAATTCCGTTCTAAATCCGCATCAATATCAGCTAATCTTCCTTTAATCTTCTCAGGATCAAGGAAGTACAATAATGTTTTTACATAGAAATCATATTCCTTTCTACGCATGGTATCTAAATGAATTATGTCTTCAAATAGCCAATCTTGTGCTTTTGAGGGAACAACTTTTCCTAAACCACTATCAGGACTATGAATTAAAAGACGTTTAAGTGTGCTTACTTCTGAAGAAACAAAAATAGATTTTTGCATGGAATGAGTAATAAAAATTTGATTTTTCGCAATAAACTATTATTTATTATTAATGTCAAGTTTTATCTAAATTTTATTGGCTTACAATTATATTAGCGAATCAACTTACTGAAAATAATGAATGTTAAGTTTACTTAGATAAGTATATATTTTCTGCTTTGTCAAAACTTTAAAAATTACTCCATATCCAAGAAAAGTTCAAACAAGAAACTTTTTCGCTTTACTTAGAGTTGTTCTAAATAAACACTTGGATAGCAAAAGCGTTAAACGTAATTTTGTAATAAGTTAAAATTACGAAAATACAAATAATACAATACAATGTTAAAAATCAGCAATTTACAGGCTAAAATTGGAGAAAAAGAAATTCTGAAAGGTTTAAACTTGGAGGTAAAAGCAGGCGAAGTTCATGCTATCATGGGACCAAATGGTGCTGGAAAAAGTACTTTAGCATCTGTTTTGGCAGGTCGTGATACTTACGAAGTTGTCGGAGGAACTGTTGAGTTTGAAGGCGAAGATTTACTGGAACTTGCCCCTGAAGAACGAGCTGCCAAAGGTGTCTTTTTAGCTTTTCAATATCCTGTGGAAATTCCAGGTGTTTCAACGACTAATTTCTTAAAAACGGCTGTGAATGAAATGCGTAAATTTCGAGGTGAAGACCCAATGGACGCCGTGCAATTTTTGAAAATGTATAAAGAGAAAATGAAGATTGTAAATATTGACCAATCTTTGTTGAATCGCTCATTAAACGAAGGGTTTTCGGGTGGTGAGAAAAAGCGAAATGAAATATTTCAAATGGCAGTTTTAAATCCAAAATTAGCTATTTTAGATGAAACAGATTCAGGACTTGATATTGATGCCTTACGTATTGTAGCTGAGGGAGTTAACAAATTAAAATCTTCGGATAATGCTACGATTGTAATTACTCACTACCAACGTTTGTTAGATTTTATTGTCCCAGATTTTGTTCATGTTTTATACAAAGGACGCATTGTAAAATCAGGTACAAAAGAATTAGCGTTGGAGCTTGAAGAAAGAGGTTATGACTGGATTAAAGAGGAAGTTGAAGCAAAGGAATTAAGCGAAACTGTTTAATGAGTTTTTAAAGATTATTATTAGATTATGAACAATACAGATTTAAAAACTCAATTAATCGCAGATTTCAAAACTGCCGAAGGACGCATGAATGGCGAAGCAAAATCTGCCGTACATCAAATCCGTAAGCAAGCATTAGAGCGTTTTGATAAATTGGGTTTTCCCACTATTAGACATGAAGAATGGAAATATTCTAACGTTAAAAACTTGGTTAATCAAGCATTTGAGTTTAATGCAGTAACTGATTTTTCGGCAAAAGATTTAGAAGAAATGCCCATTCCAAATCTTGAAGGGAATATTTTATATTTTATAAATGGAGTATATAACGCTGAACTTTCAATAATTGTAAGTCCAATCATTGAATTGCAAATTTTAACTTTTGCGGAAGCAGCTAAAATGCAACCTGAATTAGTTGAACAATACTTTAATAAACATTCCGATTATCAAGACAATGCTTTCACGGCTTTAAATACTGCCTTCGCAAATAATGGCATATTTGTTCATGTGCCTGACAACAAAGTGGTTACACAGCCCATTATTTTACGTTTTATCAGTGATGCCCGTACTTTGAATGTGGCTTCACAACCAAGAAACCTAATCGTAGTAGGAAAGCGTTCAGAAGTTCAGATTGCTGAAGCATATCGTTCTTTGGGTGATAATGCCTCGTTTACCAATGCTGTTACGGAGTTTGTAATCGGTGAAGAAGCCAACGTACATTACTATAAAATTCAGAACGAATCTGATAAATCATATCATATCGGGACAACCTCTGTTTTGCAAGCTGACAAATCAGTTTTTACGGCAAATACGGTAACTGCCAACGGAGGATTTGTGCGTAATAACCTGAATGTTAAGATAGACGGAGAATATGCTGAAGCCAATATGTATGGTTTGTACATTCCGAATGGCAAGCAACACGTGGACAATCATACTGCGGTTGATCATGCAAAACCTAATTCAAATTCAAATGAATTGTACAA
>JACMRQ010000190.1 GCA_014376355.1 Arcicella sp.
AGCTACCGTGGGTTCATTAGGAACATTCTGGGCAACGGTTGCACTCGTGGAATTGATGGATATGGCTTTTTCGATTGATAATGTCTTTGCGGCGGTGGCTTTCACCCCTAACATTATTTTGGTTTGTATTGGAGTATTTATTGGAATTTTGGCGATGCGATTCATTGCCCAATGGTTTGTAAAATTAATGGAAAAATACCCTTTTCTTGAAACCGCTGCTTTTATCGTTATTGGTATCTTAGGGATAAAGTTAGTATTATCATTATATGAACATTTCTATCCTGAAAGTGCCGTGAGCCAATTTCTAAGCAGTCATACCGCTGATATTACTATTTCTGTTTTAACGGTAAGTATTTTCTTTATTCCTATTCTTACTTCTTTATTATTTAATTTTCCGAAGGTTAATAAGGAGTCGTAAGGACAACCACAAGAAATTTTATAGTAAAACTGAATGCAGGTTTTGGTCATTCGTAAAACTTATACGAAAACAGTTGGTATAAAAATAAAAAGAGTCACTTTTGAGAAAGTGACTCTTTTTATATACCTTATAATCAGATGATTATTTCTTTTTCTTCTTAACCAATTCTTTAACTTTGGCCGCTCTACCTTGTTTGCCACGAAGATAGAATAATCTTGCACGACGAACTTTACCTCTACGTAATACTTCGATTTTATCAACGTTTGGTGAAAGCAAAGGGAAAATTCTTTCTACACCAATACCATTTGAAATTTTACGAACTGTAAACATTTCACCTGCACCAGCATTACGGCGTTGAATAACTGTTCCTTGGAAAACCTGAATACGCTCTTTAGCACCTTCACGGATTTTTACGTATACATTAATAGTATCACCTGCTGAAAACTCGGGCAAATCTGCACGGCGTGCAGCATTTTCAGCTTCTACGAACTTAATTAAATCGTTCATTTTTTGAAATTTGACTGTTGAAAATTTTGATTTATTTTCCGAAAAAATTACCAGCGGTAGCCTTAAATGTCTGAATATCAAGTATTTGATAAATAAAGACTGCCCAGCCACATAAATTATTTTTATTTGGGACTGCAAAGGTAGGGAATATATTTTGGAATTAAAAGAGTAAAAAGGTGATATTACTATTCAATTTTACATTTATGAACTTATAAAGTTTGTTTATTACTCTAAATCAAGAACCGATAAATTCAAATATTTTTCTGAAAATTATTCATAAAAAAAGCGTTAAGATTATTTCTCAACGCCTTTTTAATACATAATAATTCCTACAAATACTGATTAGCATTGTTAGCGTTCAAATCTTCAAAAGCTAATTTTAGACGACTTACGAATGTATCTTCGCCTTTACGTAACCAAACTCTTGGGTCATAATATTTTTTGTTAGGAGAATCCGCTCCGTCTGGATTTCCAATTTGTCCTTGCAAATAACCTTCTTTCGATTTGTAATAACCCAAAATTCCTTCCCAGAATGCCCATTGTAAATCAGTATCAATGTTCATTTTAATAGCTCCATA
The DNA here is from genome assembly GCA_014376355.1 of Arcicella sp. Classification (GTDB taxonomy): domain Bacteria; phylum Bacteroidota; class Bacteroidia; order Cytophagales; family Spirosomataceae; genus Arcicella. The sequence goes on from JACMRQ010000190.1 coordinate 1,504, forward strand.
AGAAAGTGCCTCACGAATTTCTTCACGTGATGAACCCGAACCTCCGTGGAATACAAAGTTGATTGGTTTTTCTGCCGTTAAACCAAATTTCTCTTTTACGAATTCTTGAGAATTATGTAAAATCACTGGAGATAATTTAACGTTTCCTGATTTATAAACCCCATGTACGTTTCCAAAAGCGGCTGCAATGGTGAAACGGTGAGATATTTTGCTCAACTCTTCGTAAGCATAAGCAACTTCTGAAGGTTGAGTATATAATTTTGATGAATCAATGTCTGTATTATCAACGCCATCTTCTTCGCCACCTGTTACGCCTAACTCAATTTCCAAAGTCATACCAATTTTAGACATTCTGGCTAAATAATGCTTACAGATTTCGATATTTTCTTCGATTGGCTCTTCTGATAAATCAATCATGTGTGAAGAATACAATGGCTTGCCATGTTGTGCATAAAATGCTTCACCCGCATCCAAAAGACCGTCTAACCAAGGTAATAATTTCTTAGCACAGTGGTCAGTGTGAAGAATCACTTGTACGCCATAAGCTTCTGCCATAAGATGCACGTGATGAGCACCCGAAATTCCGCCTGCGATTGAAGCTTCTTGCTTTCCGTTTGGAAGCGATTTACCAGCGAAAAATTGAGCTCCACCGTTCGAGAATTGAACAATAACGGGTGAATTAACGGCTTTTGCAGCTTCTAAAACTCCGTTTACTGTATCTGTTCCCGTAACATTTACGGCTGGCAAAGCAAATTGATTTTTCTTGGCGATTTCGAAAAGCTCTTGAACGGCATCACCGTATAAAACTCCTTTCTGAGAAGATAGACTTGACATAATTAATTTTTCTTGTTAAAAATTGTCTTGATTAATTCTTTGGATATTAGAAGGATAAATAAATAGTATAATTTGTTTATTTGATTTTAACAGAATAATATTTTGATAAAATTGTATTTTCCAAATATTATAGATATTTAAGCTACTTTTTTCACTGCAAATATACGAAGGTTAAGGGGCTTTATTATTTAATTATCTTTTTAGTCAGCGTAAATTTTGAAATTACAAATCAAGTTTATAAAACAACCTCACCAAAAAAATCCCTGACAATCAATTGATTACCAAGGATTTTTATTGGATAATGACCTTACCTAACTAATTCAACCCAACCTTTTAAGTTTGAAGTTGCACTATTAGGGTCTAAGGTCAGGAATTTCACTTCGCAAGTATAAAAATATGAACCCGCTGGCAATGGATTTCCTGCATTATCATTGCCATTCCATTCCAATTTTGGTCCTAAATATTCATATACTTTCTGCCCTGCACGATTATAAACGGTAAAGGTAACGTTCTGCACAAATCGTGGACATTTCATGGCTTGGAAGATGTCATTTTTACCATCTCCATTTGGTGTAAAGATGTTTGGCAAGGCAAAACTCGTACAGTTATCCTTACAAACTATATTACTTTTCGCACTTTCCGTTCCAAAACGATTGGTTGCCGTTACGTAATAACAACCAATATATGAATCACTTTTTGTATGTGTAAATGTAGTTGCAGGTGGACGTGGAGAGGTAACTTCCCCAATCTTCGCAAAATCTGCATCCGCTTTTGGAGCGTAATAGATAGTATATTTCACAATTTCCTTATCACAATCTCCTCCAGAGCCATTCTTATCTGGCGTTGTCCAAGTTAATTTATTGTTAAATGATGTCTCATTACAAGTGGCTTCGTTCTTGTTATATTCAGTACAATCTAAAGCATCAATCAATAAATTTGGTGGACAAGGATTAATGTCACTTTTTGGTGTTGCGCAAATAATTTGGGAGAAATTATACAATAAACTTGGCTGAATTTTAGGGTCGCCATACGTTCCAACCGTTTCAACTTTATAACAATACGATGAATCAGGGGACATTTTGGCAATTGCCAAACCATCAGCAGGATAAGTATCTGCCCCTGTATCGGTAAAACTGAAGTTACTTGTAACAGGAACATCCGCAATTCTATTAAAAACCCCCGAACCTTGACGAGTCTCCCTGTAAACTCTGTGCGTTTGATTTTGATTATTCCACGGCACAGTTGCTTGCCACGATAAATTAACCACTTTAACATCTCCCTTGGCTGCCAAACGAACACTGCTGGCATTGTCAGTGGTATCCAAAGCAGTTAATCCTGTGGTATTGGTATAATAGAAAACTAAACGATAGCGGTATGTATTGTCGAGCGTATTCAAGGCTTTATCAGTGAAAAGTGTATCTAATTTTCCAGCCGTCAAATCTGTATCAATGTTTGGCGAAACCTGCGTAAAGCCCGATGCTCCTGTTTGACCAGTTGCTCGGAATAAACGATATTGATAAGGTGCCTTATATTGAGTTCTATCCAAAGAAACTGGGCGAGTCCATCTCACTGTTATTTCGCCCGTTGTGGCATTGGTTTTATCAACCGTAACATTCGTAATTACTGAACCTTGAAAAGGTAAATTTGCACAAGCCTGGTCGGAAGTTACGCTCATGGTTGTGTTTGTTCCGTTGGTGAATAACACCAAGGTTCTGTAACTATAATCGGTGTTACGTTTAAGATTTTTATCTGTAAATGTTGTTGAACTCACTGGTACACGTCCTACTTCTACATAACCTAAATTTGCAGGTAATCCAACCGTACAAATTGCAGGAGTGTAAGGCGTACAACCCACTCTGCGATAGATGATTATTACAGCTCCAGGATTTTGGCAAGCATAAGTATCCCATGTGAGCGTGACAGCTCTATTTCCCGCATCTGGAACGGTTTTGAGATTTTTAATCCGTGGAGCAATGATTTTTATACGCCAGTTTTTACTATCCACTAAACTCGGAATACTTTTGGAAAGTGGTAAATCTTGAACCTTGAATAAAATATCGTAAGGTTCCTGTCTGATATGACTACAACTGGTTTTCCATAAAAATCTACCCGCTGCTGGGGAAGATGGATTTGCTCCAGTTTGTGAGAAAGTAGCATAATCAGGCGATATAAAAGTTGTTCCGTCAGGTAATTTATAGACCGCTCCAGTTGATAATAACGTCATATTATCTATTCGTCCCGTTTTGGAAGGAGTATCAGTAGCCGTAATAGTTTGGTCAATTATTGTTCCCGCTTCGACACATATATCTTCTGGTATTTTTATTTTTGGTGCGGCATTATCAGCATCTTTTACTTCAATTTGCATATCTCGAACCGTGATAGAAATCAATACGCCATTCCGCCATTCTTCCACCGTGAAGGCACAATTATATAAACCCACTTCTTGAGGAACATCCCAAATTAAATCTCCCGTTCGAGAATCAATCGTAAAAGAACTTGGAGCAGCGGCTACTTCGTTTGGTTGAACAAAACCAGCAATTGCTTGTCCTCTTTGCTTACAATCGTCTTGCTCACCTCTGCGACAAACAATTAGTCTATATGCTAAACTATCTCCCTCAATGTCAATAGCATTTGGATTATGAATAAATTTTTGTCCAACTACTGCTGTTAGATCTACGGCAGGATTCAATAATAAAGGTGTTGAATTTTGTCCTAAACCTGCATTCACCTTCAAAATGGTCTCAACATAAAAAGGGATGCTTGCTGAAGGTGCAGAAAGGTTACGAACATTGTCATTTCTATTTTGTATTGCCACCGTAATTTTATAATCAGAAGGGGCAGCAAAAGTATAAATTGCTTTATAAATTCCTTTGGCAACGCCATTTCCTAAATCTTCACCACGTCCATTACCATTACTTCTGGGAGCTCTTATGATAACACCCAAACCATCCCCAAAACAGAAAGCTGCGTCCACTTGGTCGGTCCAGGCTCTTATACCATTGTTAGTATTATCACAATAAATGGTTAAAGTAAACTCGTATGTTAAAGAAGTAGTAGAAATTCGTTTTATTGAAATTTCTCCTCCTCTCATGTGAGTGGCAAAAGATTGAGTGGTTATTAGGCTCAGACAGATACCCAAAACAAGCATATATAGTAGTCGTAATTTCATTTGATTTTTTATAAAAAGGTCAGGCTTTTGACCACAAGTTAAAACAATATTTTTTTTTACTGACTAACAAAACAATATTTTAAAACATTCGGTTAAAAATACATTGCAAAATGCAAATTTTTTATTAAACAGTAATTTTCAACAGACACTGATTTTATTGTAAAAAAACGCAAAAACACTGTAAATAATTGCTAAAATGTGATAGATTATTTGAAAGACCAACGTTTGAGTAGTAGTTTTGGGGTAAGAGAGAGCTTCGGCGTTTAGGATTAGATATTAGAGAGTAGGTAAGTATGTTAAGATTTATAAAATCACTCTGGTTATTGAAAAATTTTATCAATAACCAAATTGAAGAAGCGAATTTTAAACTTGAAAACTAACCACTAATCCATAATTCTTAATAGCTAAATATTAACTAAAACAAATACAAAATGTCTTGGGTAACAAAAACATTATCAAGTTCGCTGGGTAGAAAACTCATCATGGCAGTTACAGGGCTTTCACTAATACTTTTTTTATTGGTGCATTGCGGTATTAATTCTATGATTTTCTTTAATGATGGCGGAGAAACTTTTAACGCTGCGGCAGAGTTTATGAGTGGTAATTGGCTAATTAGAACTGCTGAAGTTGGGTTGATGGCAGGTTTTATTATCCACATTGCTGATGGCTTAATGCTTTGGAAATCAAATGCTGAAAAACGACCCGTGAAATATGCCATCGTAAAAGGGGAAGCAAATTCATCGTGGGCATCACGCTCAATGGGAATTTTGGGTTCATTATTATTGATTTTCTTAGTAATTCACTTACGCCACTTTTGGATAACAAGTCGTTTTACAGATGAAATTACAGGGGGACACACAACGCTTTTTGCAGAAATGGTAGAAACATTTGCCAATCCGATTGCAGTAATTATTTATGTAATTGGTTGTATTTCATTGGCTTATCATTTGTCGCACGGTTTTCAGAGTTCATTCCAGACAATGGGTTGGAATCATCCAAAATATACGCCATTCGTAAAATCAGTAGGCTTTGGATTTTCAATACTTATCCCATTAATTTTTGCGGCCATGCCTATTTCAATGTATTTTGGATGGATTAAGTAGTAACCTTAAAAGCAGAGTTAGTAAGTAGTTATGTAACAAAATATTATAAGTGTCATGTTTAAACTTAACCCCAAACATGATATATACATAAAACTCCCCTTCGGGGTCGGGGGCATTTTATTATGAATATATTAGATGCTAAAATACCAAGTGGACCAATTAATGAGAAATGGACAGATTTCAAATCTCATGTTCCTTTGGTAAATCCCGCCAACAAGCGGAATATTGAAGTTATTGTAGTCGGTACTGGCTTGGCTGGTGCTTCGGCGGCAGCTTCTTTGGCAGAATTAGGATACAAAGTCAAAGCATTTTGTTTTCAAGATTCACCCCGTAGAGCTCACTCAATTGCGGCTCAAGGCGGAATCAATGCTGCTAAAAATTACCAAAATGATGGAGATTCAGTTTTTCGTCTTTTCTATGATACCATCAAAGGTGGAGATTATCGTGCGAGAGAAGGAAACGTTCACCGTTTGGCAGAAGTATCAGGTTCAATTATTGACCAATGTGTGGCACAAGGAGTTCCTTTTGCTCGTGAATATGGTGGATTATTGTCTAACCGTTCTTTTGGAGGTACACAAGTTCAACGCACATTTTATGCCGCAGGACAAACTGGACAGCAATTACTGTTGGGAGCGTATTCAGCTTTACAACGCCAGATTGGTTTAGGAAATGTAACGATGATGACTCGTCACGAAATGATGGACGTAGTAATGATTGACGGCAAAGCCCGTGGAATTATTGCTCGTGATTTGATTTCGGGTAAATTAGAACGTCATTTTGGACACGCAGTTTTGTTGTGTACGGGTGGATACGGAAACGTATTCTATCTTTCTACCAACGCAATGGGGTCAAATGTTTCGGCAACTTGGAAAGCTCACCGTAAGGGAGCGTTTTTTGCCAATCCATGTTATACCCAAATTCACCCGACGTGTATTCCTGTTTCGGGCGACCACCAATCAAAATTGACTTTAATGTCAGAATCATTGAGAAATGACGGTCGTATATGGGTTCCAAAAAAAGAAAATGATACTCGTTTATCCATTGATATTCCAGAAGAAGAAAGAGATTATTATTTGGAACGTCGTTATCCTGCCTTTGGCAATTTAGTGCCTCGTGATATTGCTTCTCGTGCCGCCAAAGAGCGTTGCGATGCAGGTTATGGCGTAGGAACATCCAAAATGGCAGTATATCTGGATTTTGCCGAAGCTATTTTACGTTACGGAAAAGGAGAAGCCAATAAACAAGGTATTCACGATGCGACACCCGAGCAATTGCAAGAAATGGGTATGGGTGTCATAAAAGAAAAATACGGTAACTTGTTTGATATGTACAAGCAAATTACTGGTGAAAATCCTTATCAATTACCAATGCGTATTTATCCAGCAGTTCATTATACAATGGGTGGACTTTGGGTTGATTATAACTTAATGACAACCGTTCCAGGGCTTTATGCTTTGGGCGAAGCAAATTTTTCTGACCACGGTGCCAACCGTTTAGGCGCATCGGCTTTGATGCAAGGTTTAGCAGATGGTTATTTCGTGTTGCCATACACAATTGGCGCATATTTAGCGAGTGATATCCGTACAAAAGCGATTCCAACGGATTCTGCTGAGTTTGTGCAAGCAGAGAAAGAAGTGCAGGAGCGAATCAGTAAAATGATGTCAATCAAAGGCACTAAATCGGTTGATTATTTCCATAAGAAATTAGGAAAGATCATGTGGGATAAATGTGGTATGGCTCGTAATGAGACGGGTTTGAAGGAGGCAATTGTTGAGATTCAAGGTTTGATAAAAGAGTTTTGGTCGGATGTGAGAATTCCAGGTGATATAGATGAATTTAATCCAGAATTAGAGAAAGCGGGTCGTGTGGCAGATTTCTTGGAGTTAGGAGAATTGATGTGTGTAGATGCTTTGAACCGTAATGAATCATGCGGAGGACATTTCCGTGAAGAATATCAAACTGAAGATGGCGAAGCCTTGCGTGATGATGAAAACTTCGCTTATGTTGCCGCTTGGGAATATAAAGCTCCGTCTGAATTTGAATTACACAAGGAAGATTTGATATTTGAAAATGTTAAAATTGCTCAGCGTTCTTATAAGTAGCGAATTAGCGATTAGCGAAAAAAGCGAACGTTGTAATCCAATTTAATCGCTTTTTATTCATTCGCCAAATCGCTATTTTCATTTGCTAATCGCTTAAAAGCCAACCGCCCAAAAAATAATGGAAGGAAATATGAACTTGTCTCTCAAAATTTGGAGACAGAAAAATGCAAACTCGGAAGGTAAATTCCAACAATACGACGTTCAAGGTATTTCAGAAGATATGTCTTTCTTAGAGATGTTTGATGTTTTGAACGAACGTCTTATTAACGAAGGTGACACTCCTGTTGCTTTCGACCATGACTGCCGTGAGGGTATTTGCGGAATGTGTTCGATGTATATTAATGGTCAACCCCATGGACCTGGAAAAAACGTTACTACGTGCCAGTTACACATGAGGTCATTTAAGGATGGAGACACAATTACAGTTGAACCTTGGAGAGCAAAAGCTTTCCCAATTGTGAAGGACTTAGCCGTAAACCGATCTGCTTTTGACCGTATCATTGCGGCAGGAGGTTACGTTTCCGTAAACACAGGCAACGCACAAGATGCCAACTCATTACCAATTGCCAAAAATAATGCCGATGATGCTTTTATGGCGGCGGCGTGTATTGGTTGTGGTGCCTGCGTAGCGGCTTGTAAAAATGCTTCAGCAATGTTGTTTACCTCGGCAAAAATTTCTCAATTAGCTTTATTGCCACAAGGACAAGCAGAACGTGCTATGCGTGCGGAGAAAATGGTTGCTCAGATGGATACAGAGGGTTTTGGTGCTTGTACTGTTACGGGTGCTTGCGAGGCCGAATGTCCGAAAGGAATATCTTTGGAGAATATTGCCCGCATGAACCGAGAATATTATGGAGCAGTACTTTCATCAAAATAAATAATATTTTAATTAAAAAGCCGTTTCAGTTCTCTGAAACGGCTTTTTTAGGTATTTTTTGATAAATACATCAATAATATTTTTTACTCTTATTAAACCTTTATTTTTTCAAATAATCTAAACTAAGAATTTTACATTAATCCAAAAAAAATGAATAAGAAATTAATTTTAGCATTGAGCATTTTTGCTTCTGTATGCACTATAAATACTAATTCGGCAAAAGCCCAAGATGTTGCTATTCAATCAGTTGCTCAACAAGGACAAACTCCAGAGCAAAGAGCTACAAACCAAGTTCAACGCCTTTCTAAGTCCCTAACATTGAGCAATGACCAAGTGGCACAAATTAAGCCTTTGTTGTTGGAATTAAACCAAAAACGTGACGCCATGCGTGATGCTTCTGATAGACGTGCAGCTATGAAAGATATGCGTGATTTGGTTTCAACTCAAGATGACAAAATGAAAGCAATCTTAAATGCTGACCAATATACTAAATACCAGGATATTAAGGATGAAGCAAAAGATAGAATGAGAGGAAGAAAAGGCAGAAGAGATTAAATTTTAATTAATAATTGAAATTTAGTAGAGAATAGTCTAAAAAAAATCGTTTATGTGCTTCATAGATAAGCATTCAGACGATTTTTTTTAGATTTGAATGACTATTAATTATTCTCTTTTAATTATTCACCAAGTCTATTTGCCAAATTTCTTAGCCATCGTTAAAATCGCTCCTGCGGGATTGGCATTTGGAACACCTACAAAAGCCTTTTTAATTTTTCCAGAAGCGTCTAAGAAATATAAAGTTGGATAACCATCAACAGGATATTGTTGTGCAACCGCTGGACCTTCGCCATTCTCATAATCCATTGCTACGCATACATATTTTTCATTCATATATTCCCCCAAAGTTTTATCCACAAAAACTTGAGATTTTAACATTTTGCAAGGACCACACCACGTTGTGTAGCAATCCATCATTACCATTTTATTTTCTTTTTTGGCTTTCGCTAAGGCTTCCTTAAAAGTGCCTTTAAAGAATTGAATACCAGTTGCTCCGTCTTTTTTAGCGGGCTTATTTCCAGCAAATATACTAATTGACATGGCGATAAGTAAAGCGGTAAAAATTTTTGATTTTAACATTTTATTATGTTTTTTGAATTTTAATTACAACGTTAATATACAGCATTTTAGTTTAATAATTTCTAAAATTTGAGATTTGACATTCTTATCATTAAAAGTATTTTGGGTTAATGAAATAAAAAACTTACTTCCGAATCACTGCCCCAATCTCTTTCTCAAATGCTCCCATCAATTTCTCCATTGTTTTATCAATAACTTTATCCGTAAGTGTTTGTTCGTAATCTTGAAGCATAAAACTTACTGAATACGATTTCTTGCCTTCTCCCAAATTATCACCTTGATATACATCAAAAACATTAATTTGTTTCAACAAATTTTTCTCATAATTACGAGCTAATTTCTGTATTTGATCGAATGAAACAGTTTTATCAATAACCAATGAAAGGTCACGGCGAACTTCTGGAAATTTCGGTAATTCTACAAAAACAGCTTTGTCGTTATATTGTTTGAACAAATAATCCCAATCGATATCGGCAAAGAAAACGTGCTGTTTAACCTCCGCTTTTTTCGCAACATTTGGTTTTACTAATCCCAATTTAACAACTTCTTTTTTGTTAACTAAATAACTCAAACCATACTCAAAAGTTGCTGAATTTTCGAGCGGTTTACTGTCAAAATTCTTAATGCCCAAACTCCTCAACACTTTATTTACCGCACTTGCTAAGGTATGAAAAGCTACTTTTTGCGATTTTATTTGCCAAGTTTCCGATTCTGAATTTCCAGTGACAAATATGGCTAAATGGCGTTTTTCAACATATTTATCATTGATTTTATGGTATGTTTTTCCAAAATCAAATACTCGTAAATCCTTTTGACGACGATTGATATTGTATGCCAAAACCTCCAATCCAGAAAACAACATTGTCTGACGCATTACGCCTAAATCTTCCGAAAGTTTGTTTAAGATTTCTACGCTATCATTCGGCAAATCAGCTTTAATTAATTCCGCATAAACGGGTTTTGTTAATGAATTAGTAATAATTTCATTAAAACCGTGGGCTGCCAAAATTTGTGTTAATTTCAACTGTAAATTCTCACGGTCTTTAGCTGGGAAACTTGAAAGAAAATCCGTCCGAAGCGTCTCAGATAATTCAATATTATTAAATCCGTAAATTCGTAAAATTTCTTCAATTACATCTGCTTCACGAGTTACGTCCACCCGATATGGAGGAACGATTGCCGTAAAACCATCTTCATTTTCAGCTTGAATTTTAATATCTAAATTCCGTAAAATGTCTTTAATTAGCGATTTATCTAATTTTTTACCAATTAAACGGTCAATATTTTTATAAGAAATCTGTATGTTGAAATCTTCAATAGGTGTTGGATAAAAATCAGTAATCTCCGAAGCCACCACGCCACCTGCCAATTCTTGAATCAATAAAGTTGCATATTTCAAAGCAAATAATTTTGCATTTGGGTCGGTGCCACGTTCAAAACGGAAAGAAGCATCTGTTTTCAAACCGTGACGTTGAGCCGTTTTACGTACCGAAGCAGGGTCGAAATAGGCAACTTCTAAATAAACTCTCGAAGTTTTGGGTTTAATTCCTGATTTCATACCGCCAAAAACTCCCGCAATTCCAAGGGCTTCTTCAGCATCACAAATCATTAAATCTGTTTCGCCCAAAGTGCGTTCCACTTCATCCAGAGTCATAAATTTTGTTCCTGTAGGAAGGCTTTTTGCCACAATTTTCTGCCCTTTAATGGCGTGCCAATCGTAGGCGTGCATCGGTTGTCCAAGTCCGTGACAAATATAATTGGTAATATCCACGATATTATTAATTGGACGTAAACCAATGGTTTCTAAAGTCTTACGCAACCACTCGGGCGATTCTTTTACCTCAACACCATCAATCGTAACGCCACAAAAGCGAGGACAATCTACTGGATTCTCGACAATTAATTCAATCGGAAAATTATTATTATCAACCTTAAAATTCTCAATCGAAGGTAGTGTAATTTTACGACCTGTTTTGGCTTTTATATCACGAGCTACCCCCCAATGCGAAGCCGCATCAGCACGGTTTGGAGTCAATCCAATTTCAATCAATAAATCTGCCTCTAAATTGAAATATTGAGCTGCCGGTGTTCCATTTGGAAGTAGTGTATCCAATATTAAAATCCCATCGTGAGATGTACCTAAACCTAATTCATCTTCTGCACAAATCATTCCTTCAGACAAATGTCCATAAGTTTTTTTACTCGTAATCTGAAAAATTGGCTCACCTTTTGAGTGGTCATAAAGGGTAGTTCCAACGGTTGCCACGATGACTTTTTGTCCCACCGCCACGTTTGTTGCCCCGCAAATTATCTGTGAAGGCGTACTCGTTCCAATGTCCACAGTTGTAAGACTCAATTGCTTTTCTTTTACTTCAAAACGCTCACACGTGAGGACTTCCCCCACCACAAAACCCTGCAAACCACCTAATATAGCTTCGTGGCGTTCAATTGATTCTACTTCTAAGCCTGTTCCCGTCAAGAGTTCGTCTAATTCTTGGGCTGATTCAGTTATTTCTATAAATTGTTTGAGCCAATTTAGGGATATTTTCATGTAAACTAATGATTGAGTAATTAATTTTATGTCACAAAGTTACGATAAAATTGGGATTGGGTACAGATTATTGCTTAACAAAAAAAGCCCTCGCAAATCGCAAGGGCTTCTACATGACTAAACTATTTACGAAGTGCTACATCTTTTTGCGAACGGTTTGTTCAGCTTTCACTAAAAGAGCCTCGGCTCCAATTCCTCCTACTTGAAGATTGACAACTCGACCATATTTATCCAAAAACAACAGCGTTGGATAGGCTTCAATTCCGTATTTCTTTGCTAATATTATTCCTTCGGGTGTTTCCATATCAATTGCTAAAGCAACATAATTATCTTTCATATAATCACCCAAAGTAGCATCCTTGAAAGTGTATTGTTTCAATATTTTACAAGGACCACACCACGTTGTATAGCAATCGACAAAGAGTAGTTTATTTTCGACTTTAGCTTTTTCTAAACCTTCTATCAAACTACCCACAAAAAACACAATACCTTGATCAACAGGGATTTCATGTTCAGAAATGGAAATAACTTCTTCATTTTGAGTAACGCTTACTGGTTGTAAGATCGTCCTACAACCTTGAATTGATACTATCGAAACGATTAAAACCAGGGTATATATTTTGATTTTTTTCATAAGTGCTTCTAATTGATGATTTAACCCCATAAGTTGATCAGTTATTATAACAACTATTAACGCTATTTAAGAATCTTGCCAGAAAATATTTATCAATTTGTTAATATTTTCTGGCAATCACAGAATATCCTTAATCAACTCAATTAACGATTTTTTCTTTCTCTAAATCGCTGTAAAATTTATCCATAACCAATTTATAGACTTCGCCTTTGGGGTGGGCAGAATCGAAGGGGAGATAGTTTTTTTCTAAATCAACGAGTTTTGAATAATCAAAATATTTTATTCCAGAATGGTCAAACATTGTTTTCATTGATGGCTCTAAGGGATTTCCTGGGAAAATGATAACATAGAAATTATCATTCTTAAATTGGTGTTGATATTCCTCTTTCGTCTTCTTCAAAATATCTACAACTAATTGATAATGAGAGTCATTGTGAATTTTTGGGTAACCTATTCTGAAATATTGAGCCGTATTTGTGTTGCTCGCCCAAAGCACAAAATCATATAGAACATGATGCTTTTTCAAGAAAATCCCATCAGTAGTCATTGATTGGCGAATTAAATTCGGGAAACGCCCTTTCATCAATTCTATCCATCGAGAGGCTGGAATCACTCGGTCAATTTGGTCGTTAATGTAAGTATAAACGGCGAAACCTTGTTGCTCTTTTATTTCCTTACGAAGACTTCTAAATTGAAATAGTGCTAAAGAGTGCAAAGGTGAATAGCCCATAAAGCCATAGTTTTGGGCAAGATGATGTTGTGCTTTTTGCTCGAAAAAATAAGGCATTGTTTCATTGTCAGAAACGCCATCACCATACGTGTAAGAGCATCCCAGGAACAAAGCATACTTATCTCTGACATTTTTTGAATTTTCATTTGTGGGAATAATTCTTCGAGAAAGAGTGTCAGTTGAAAAGTAAAGTGATTTACTTTCTTTTGAAGGTTGCCAGTTAAGATGCCAATTTGGTTTTGCTTTGTAGCCTAAGGTATCATCAAAAACAACACATTGCGTATGGTCGGGGCGTTCAAAAGATGGGAATTTAGGGATTATATGTGCCTTTGAGGCATTGATTTTTATCAACATTCCAATGGCAAACTCTATTAAAACAAAAGTGATTGCAATGGTAAAAAGGGATAATAAAGCATTTGAAAACCAAGGTTTACATTTTTTTACTCCATAAAATAATAGAAATACAAAATATTCAAACAGAATAACCTTAAATGCTACCCTGAGAACATCGAAATCGTGCCAAATTCCATCACCATTTCCTGTAAAATACTCTAAAATATAAATAGAAAAAAATAGGGATACCGTTATAATGACAACGATTCCATAAAATTGTAGTAAATTAAATTTCATGGGATTTACTGTTAATTAAGAGGTTTTTTTATTAAATTTTTTTATAGAATTAATATTATAGTTAGAAAATTTTGATTTTACTAATTGTTTCAAATTTACAATAACAAAATCATAAACGTATGTGAATGTATCGGTTTTATAATGAAATTTATTTTATGTTTATGGTTAAACCATCTTCAAATTAAAATCTGTTTAAAAATTATATTTGGCAAAATTTAGTTTCTATTTAATTATATTTGGTTATTAATATTCACGCTTCTGCAGCAAGAGCAGGTCAATCAACTACTTATCATTGCATAAATACTTTTACTGGGTTTTCAAGATGCTTAACAATTAGATTCAACATTCGATGGCTTGTAATAATAGAGTATAAATAAAGAAACCGTTGGAATTTTAAACAAACAGCTTCCTTACATTTAATTCTCAAAACTACGATTCAACTTCCTTTGTCCGCACTTTAATATTCAACACCTCCACTAACAAAGAGAAAGCAATCGCAAAATACAAATATCCTTTTGGAACTTCCCCTACATGCGAATTGAAAAATGACACATTGGCATCGTGAGCCGCCTGAGCGAT
>JACMRQ010000191.1 GCA_014376355.1 Arcicella sp.
TTTAGACATTTGACGAAAAGGGTTTAAATAAAACTTGGCAGAGTGCTTGCATAGTTTATTTTATGAAAAAAAGAAGCGAACACTACTGCCAAGCAATGGCTGAAAGATTTGGTTCAAACGGCAAATCTTTGGCAAATTTAGTAATGGCTATTGCCAGTTACACCGATGCAAAAAGCACGGTTGAATATAGTTTGAGTCCCTTATATAATTATCAATATAGTAGTATTGGGAAGTTATTTGAACGACTCTTAAAAGTTGATAAAGGTGATATTTCAACATTTTCGGGTTTAGTTGAGTCTTTTATCAAAGACTTTAATCCCCAATTTTCAGGGATAATCAAGACTCAGTTAGATACATTACCAGTTTATAAACCCCATAGCCCAACGCATCCAGACAGGAGTGCAGTTTATAAGCCCAATTTAACCATACAAGGAAATAAACCTGTTGAAGTAGGATACAATATATCTTCCCTTAATCAGGGTTTTGATATAAAATGGAGCATTCCACTATCGCTAAAACGTGTTCCTATTCAGGATAAAAGTATCAAGGTAGGTCAACAACAACTAATAACATTTTTGAAAACCATAGACCAAGAGCATTGTTTTGTTGTCAATACTGGTGATAGTTCTTATGGTTGTGCTGGTTTTCTTTCACAACTGTATGAATATGAGAATTTAGTTAATATTGTTAGGCTAAAAAATCGTAATATTTATGATTATTCGCCTCAGGGTGATACTAATGGGGCAAATAAAATCTATGGTAAGGTGTACAATTTACGAAGATTACAGGAAAAGAGTAATCGTAAAAACCCCAAAACTAAGGAACTTACCATTCCCAAAACCAGTATTTTTGAAAAACAACCTGATGCAATAGACCATTATTTTGTAAAAACTCATAAAGGTCGTCAAGTGAAAGTTGAGTTGAAATTATTTCATCAAATGTCTATGCGTTCCCAAAATGGAAACAATATGAAACATAAAGTTTTTGATGTTGTTGTGGTAGATTATTTGGACACAGAAACCCTAAAACCAATACATCAAAAACCCATTTATTTAGCTGTTTGCGGTAAAAAAAGAATGATATTACCTTGTTGGATGCCTACAAAGAGCATTATGGACATCGTTACGACATTGAGCCTAATAATCGGTTTATGAAACATCAATTAGGATTAGAGCGTTTTCAAACGCCAATACAAGAACATTTTGACTTATTTTTACCCATCATTCAATTAGTAGAATGGTTATTGTTATTGGCTTCAAGTGAAGTGAAATCAAGTCCCCAAAAATGGCAAAAATACAATGAAAAACCTATTTTAGAAGGTCAAAGACT
This sequence comes from Arcicella sp., assembly GCA_014376355.1. GTDB lineage: Bacteria > Bacteroidota > Bacteroidia > Cytophagales > Spirosomataceae > Arcicella. The sequence continues at coordinate 1,330 of JACMRQ010000191.1, forward strand.
ATCAATTGCTCAAACTCGTAAGAGTTGCCAACCCTTTTTTTAACTTTTGAAAAATCCCCCTTTTTACCCAAAATATCAAAAAAGGGAAATGGAAGAAAAAAGGGGGCAGTAATCAAGAAAAAACAAACCTACAAACCTGTCAAAAAACAGAAAATAATCAAAAAAATTAAAGAAAAGTGTCAACAAAACTGTTGAAATACTATAAATAAACCTATATGTTACCCATGTTTTCAACATGGGATGGAATCCTATTGGTCAAATGTCTAATTGTTTTCTTAAATTTCATATTTTAGGTCCTACATAGAAATTTATACAAGATGAATTACTTTTATAATGACTCAAATTTATTCATATTTTTACTCCTAATTATTCTATAAAATAATATTTATTAGTCAGAGTAAGTTTAGTATTAATTGTATATTTGTTGGATAAACCATATCTATAACTATGAAAAAATCCTCTTACAGCCTCTTAATCGCCTTTGTAGTCTTCAGTATCATGGGCATTGCCCTAATTCCTAAACTCTCCATTCAACTTAACCCTTCTAAAAACTCAGGGAGTCTAACGGTTTCTTATTATTGGGGCAATGTTTCACCCGAAGTACTTGAACGTCAGGTATCTGCCAAATTAGAGGGGGCGTTTAGTACCTTGCAGGGTATTGCAAAATTGAGTTCGGTTTCGGGTTATGGTAATGGGTATACCACGATAGAAATTGATAAATCTGCTGACCTTGACCAATTACGTTTTGAGGTTGCAACGCTCGTGAGGCAATTGTACCCGCAACTGCCCAAAGAGGTAAGTTATCCAATCATTAGCCTTAACTCTCCTGACCAAGAAACGCAACAAAAACCGCTGATGTCTTTGCAGTTCAACGGGCAAGCAAGTTTGAGTGATTTAAAGGTCTATGCCGAAGAGCAATTAAAGCCCAAATTAGCCCAAATTGAAGGAATTTATACCGTAAATGTCTATGGGGGAAATCGTCAAGAATGGGTTTTGACTTATAACAGAAGTCAATTAGAAAACCTACAAATATCTGAGAATGAGATAATCAAAGCTATCAGAAACCAATATCAGCAGAGTAGTTTGGGCTTAGTTCGTAATGGTGAAGGGCAACAAATGAATGTGATATTGAGTCCAAAATCACAGGATGTTCTAAGCCAAAAATCTGCCGAAGAAATTGGGAAAGATTTAGAGCAGATTGCTTTGCCTTTAAGAGAAAAAGACAAGAAAAATTTAGGTAGAATTATTCATCTTTCGGATATTTTGAAGGTCAGTCGCAACGAACAAACTATTGAAGAATTTTATAGAATTAATGGCAAAAATGCCGTTTCGTTGGCCGTACAGGCAGATATCGGTGCAAATCAATTGAGCTTATCCAAAACCATACGGACAAAATTAGCGGAAATTGCTAAAACCCTCCCCCCAACCTATCAAACCAATATTGAGTATGATGCTACGGAATATATCCGTGAAAACTTGGATAAAATTTGGGTTCAATCGGGTTTGGCAATCTTAATTTTATTAGTTTTTGTTTGGCTCACTACTCGTAGTTGGCGATATACAGTGGTGATTTTATTGAGCCTCATCATCAATTTGGCACTTTCCTTCATTGTTTTCTATTTCTTGAAAATCGAAATTCATTTGTATTCATTAGCTGCCATTACCACGTCTCTGGGTATTTTGATTGATAATACAATCGTGATGATTGACCATTATCGCAGATACAAAAATATAAACGTTTTCATGGCATTATTGGGAGCAACCCTCACAACCATTGCAGGGCTAACGGTAATTTGGTTTCTACCCGAAGAGACAAAATTAGACCTATTGGACTTTGCCGTAGTAATGATTATTGTCTTGGGAATTTCCTTAATTGTTGCATTATTTTTTGTTCCTGCCTTACTCGAAAGAATAGATATGTTGCCTGATAATCAAGAGATTAAATATAGAAAAAAGCTAAGAAGAATATCCAAACTGAGTAGAATTTATACAAAAATAACCCTCCTCTTTTTGCGTTTTCGTAAAACATCTTTCATTCTGATATTGCTTGCTTTTGGCTTACCCGTCTTTATGTTGCCTAATCGTTTGGAAGAAACAAACCCATTGGCAAAGTATTATAACCCAAGTATCGGAAGTGAATATTATCAAGAAAACATCCAACCGACCATCAATAAGGTATTTGGGGGGAGTTTAAGATTGTTTGTGAACTATGTTTACGAGAAATCATACTATTCAAAAAATGAACGTACATCATTATACGTCAATGCAGGATTGCCAAACCAAGCAACGATTGAGCAAATGAACGAATTATATTTGCGAGTGGAAAGTTATTTGAGCCAATTCACAGAAATTGACCGCTTTATTACTCGGATTTATAACGGACAAAATGGAAGTATGACCATTTATTTCAAACCAGAATATGAAAATGGTTCGTTTCCGTACATTTTAAAAAATCGGATGATTGCTTTCTCAACAGAAATGAGCGGAATCAGTTGGGATATTTACGGAGTTGGTCAAGGGTTTAGTCAGAATTTAGATGAAAACAGTACGCCAACTTTCAACGTAATCATGCACGGCTATAATTACAATGAATTGGAACGCCAAGCGAATATGTTAAAAAAACGTTTGGAACTTCATCCAAGAATCCAAGAAGTGAACATCAATAAAAGTCTGAATTTTTGGAATAATAAAAGTCTCTATGAATTTGTATTGGAAACCGACCCGAAGCATTTAGCCTTGTACGGGCGAACAAATGCAGAAGTGTATGAGTATTTGCAACGCCAAAATGTACGCTCCAGACCAGACATTTACCAATTGATGAATGGTGAGTACGAACAAATTAAAGTTGTTCCAGCGGATAGTAAGAATTTCGATGTTTGGTCATTGATGAATCAGTCGGTGAAGGTGGATAAAAATGTAGTAAAACTTTCTAATTTTGCGAAGTCTGAAAAACAGAAAATCAGTCCAGAGATTCATAAAGAAAATCAAGAATATCTCAGAATGGTAAGTTTTGAATATTTTGGTAGTCAGAATTTTGGGGATAAATTTTTGGAGAAAACTTTAAAAGAAATAAAACCAGAATTACCATTGGGTTATACCGCCAAGAAAACGGGTTATGATTGGTACAGTGAAGAAGCTAAACAGCAATATTGGTTAATTGGCTTGGTGATAGTGCTAATTTATATTATTTGTGCCATCATTTTTGAGTCATTGTTGCAACCCTTAGCCTTGATTATGCTGATACCCATTTCTTTTATTGGAGTATTTTTAACTTTTTACTGGTTCGATTTTAATTTTGACCAAGGTGGAAATGCTTCTTTTGTGTTGCTGAGTGGCAATGTGGTTTGTGCCGCCATTTTTATTATTGCAGAATTTAATAATTTACGAAAATTACATCCCATCGCAAAGCCTTTCAAACTTTACATCAAAGCCTACAATCATAAAATTATTCCTATTCTTTTGACAGTTCTTTCAACAGTAGTAGGCTTAATCCCATTTTTGATTTACGGGCAAAATGAAGTCTTTTGGTTTGCTCTTGGTGCTGGTACAATTGGAGGGTTGATGATGTCTTTGATTGGAATTATTTTATATCTGCCTTTGTTTTTGCGATTTCGGTGAATTGCATTTTGACTACAAATGCGTCTGAAATAGCCTCTACACGTATACTAAACACCTGACCGATTTTTCAATTTGCTAAATAACTTTTCTTATAAAATAAACCATCCAATAAACCACTACAATAATCAAACAAAACTCATTGATAAAAATAGTATAAACCTTATAAAATAAATATCTTTATGAGGTTTTTATCTAATCTTATCAAAATGCCTAAAAATATTGCTTATTTACGGGTCTCAACCCTTGAACAAGACAACTCCAAAAATAAAACTGACATTCTTTCCTTAGCCAATGAAAAAGGCTTGGGAAAAGTCGAGTTTGTGGAAGATAAAATTTCGGGAAAAGTGTCTTGGAAGGAAAGAAAGATTTTTACGGTTCTCAATCAATTAGAAAAAGGCGATGTACTTTTAATTAGTGAGTTTTCGAGATTAGGGCGGAGTATGTTAGAAATTATGGAAATCATTTTGTTTGCTATTGAGAAGGAAATCAAAATGTACACCGTCAAA
>JACMRQ010000192.1 GCA_014376355.1 Arcicella sp.
CTTCGGAAGAAGTAACCTTCCCTGAAATAGTTCTGTCTTGTGCGAAACTCTGGAAGACCAGTACACAGACAAACACAAAACTGATTAGTAGTTTTTTGTTCATTTGTTGAAATTTTAGTTATTGATGATAATATTCGCATTGAATATTATGATAAAAATAAGAAATAATTAATTAATCTACAAATGTTTTAGTTGTATCAACATTGATTTATTTATATTTTTCAATTCGTTAACTACTGTTGTACAGATTATTTTTATTCAATTTTCTGAGCGCTATTTTCCCTCAAATCTATTTTTATAAGGGAATTCTAATCTCAATCCTACCTTCAAAACAATATTGTTTCGTAAATTGCACGTCGTATTTTTACGAATTTCTTCAGTGTTTATTAATCAATATTTCCTCATCAAATGAACAAAAAACTACTAACAAGTTTTGTTCTTTTGCTATTACTCATATCCAGAGTATCCGCTCAAGACAGAATAATTTCGGGAAAAGTAACTTCTTTCGAAGACGGCTCAGCACTTGCAGGCGTAAGCATAGGCGTAAAGAGTACAGCAAAAGGTACTGTCAGTAATTCAGATGGGTCTTATAAAATTAGTGTTTCAGGGACTCCGATTTTAGTTTTTACTTTTGTAGGATTCAAAAAAACAGAAGTTTCCACAGGTGCAAAATCAGAAATTAACGTTTCTTTAATTTCCGAAGTTTCCAATCTGGAGGAGGTTGTCGTGATTGGCTACGGTGTTCAGAAAAAATCAAAATTAACTTCTTCTATTTCAAGTGTAGCGGGTAAAGACCTTGCTAACTTAACAACACCAAGTTTTGACCAACAATTGGCTGGTCGTGCGGCAGGTGTACAGGTTACAGTTGGAAGTGGTGTCATCGGGCAGGCACCTCGAATTCGAATTCGTGGAACAAATTCAATTACCTCAGGAGGTTCGCCGTTGATTGTTATTGATGGAGTTCCTGCGTTGGACGGAAGTCAAAGCGGTGTCACACCAACAAACCCATTGGCAGACATTAATCCAAATGATATCGAATCTCTTGACATCCTAAAGGACGGTGCTGCAACTGCCATTTATGGGTCAAGAGCAACCAATGGTGTAATTTTAATTACTACCAAAAAAGGAAAGAAAGGTCAACCTTTGAAAGTGAATTTTGATGTTCAATACGGAGTAACAAATCCAATAAACCGTTTGAGTTTATTGAATGCGAGCCAATTTGTAGAAATTGCTAACGAAAAAGTTAGAAATGCAGGTGGTGCAGATGCAGCATTTTTGGATGATAAGGGTACAAATACTGATTGGCAAAATGTAGTGCTTCGTCAAGGGCTCGCTCAAAATTACAACATCAATTTCAGTGGTGGTGTTGAGAAAACCAATTACTATTTCTCTTTGGGATATAATCGTCAAGAAGGAGCAGTGGCTACGAATAGTCAGAAGCGTTATAATTTTACGTCTAATCTTGACCATAATTTTAATAAGTATGTATCGGTTGGTACAAAAATGCAAATTACTCGTACTGAGAATACAGGCTTGAATACAGGTACAAATGCTTTATCTGGTAACATTACAGGTGCGGCTCGTTTGTTTCCAAATGTTCCTATTTATGATGCAACCTCACCAACGGGATACAATATTTCGCCAGATGGTGCTGTATTAGGTCAAGGTGCTAATAAACGGGGAATTGATAATAATTATACCAATTTGCAATTTGTGTTGGATAATAATAAATTCTCTTCTCAAGTTGGACGGGCTTTATCAACAACTTATTTGCAAATTACACCGTTCGAGGGCTTAACTTTGAAATCAATGATTGGTCTTGATTATACGGATGTTCGTAGTTTCTTGGCTTATGACCCACGTCACGGTGATGGGCGTGGTTCAAATGGTGTGGTCAATCAAACCTCACGCAACGTAACTCGTTGGAACTGGCAAAATACGTTAAACTATTTGAAAGATTTTGGAAAACATTCATTCAATTTAACGGCGGGTACTGAATACCAAAAACAAACCGTTTCTTCTTTCACATCGGGTGCGGCTAATTTCTCGGATAGATTTTTTGAACAAGAAAATGTCATTTCTGGAAGTTTCTCTGTACCAACGGTTGATGGTTCAGGCTTTTCAAGTGGCTTCGATTCCTATTTTGGACGTATTCAATATGATTATGACAATAAATATTTCTTAACTTTCTCTGGACGTAATGACGGTTTGTCAGCATTACCAGCGGCAAGTCGTAGAGGTAATTTCTTTGGTGGTTCATTGGCATATAGAGTTTCAAACGAAGAGTTTTACAAAAATTCCAACTTAGCAAAAACGATTAACGACATCAAATTCAGAGCAAGTTATGCGCAAGTAGGTAACGTTGATATTGGAGCTTTTCCTTATTTGGGATTATTCGGTGCGGCACAATATGCTTCACAAAATGGTGTAGGATTTACACAAGCTGGTAATGCGGCCTTGAAATGGGAATCAAGTACACAGTCTAATTATGGGATTGACCTTGGTTTCTTGAATAATAAAATCACTTTTACGGCTGAATATTATAGTAATGACGTTTCTGACTTGATTTTGGCAGCTCCAACGGCTCCATCTTTGGGAGTTCCAAATAACTCAATCTCTAAGAATGTAGGTTCATTATATAATAGAGGCGTTGAATTTAATTTAGGAATTGAAGCTATTAAAAAAGGAGATTTTAGCTGGGACGTTAACATGAATTTCTCAACCAATAACAATAAAGTAACGGCTTTAAATAAAGGAACGGATGGAAAAGACCAACCAATCTTTGCGGGACCATACCACATTATCAGAGTGGGCGAATCAGTTGCCTCACTTTATGGATACGAAAGTGCAGGCGTAAATCCTGCAAATGGTTTTCCATTATTTGTAAAAGGAGATGGTAGAATTGTTCAAAGAAATCCAAATTTAGCTTCACAAGGAGGAGGAACGTTCTCTTTCTACGATACAACAACTCCAGCCAATATAACTAATACTTCTGGAGCAGGTTTATTATCAGCCGATGTGGCTGATGGTGGTGATAGAAAAGTTTTGGGTAATACAAATCCAACTTATTTTGGGGGATTAACCAACACTTTCAAATACAAAGGTTTGGATTTAGAAATATTCACTCGTTTTTCAGGTGGAAATTATATCATGAACGTCACTCGCCAAGAAACACTTTTGAACCAAGATTTCAATAATAATGGAACAGAAATTTTGAACCGTTGGACGAGAGAAGGTCAAATTACGGACGTTCCTAAGACGGTTTTAGGTAACGGTGCTTTTATCAATTATGCAGGACAAGCAATTTCTCGCTTCGTTGAAAGTGGTGATTTTATCAGAATTCAAAATATCATTGTTGGATATTCTGTTCCGAAAGATGTGTTGAAAAAAGCCAATATTGGTGTGACTAATATTCGTTTATATGGACAAGTACAAAATGCTTTTACCTTCACAAAGTATAAAGGTTTAGACCCTGAATTGAACGCAAATGGTAATGTAAACCAAACCTTTGGACTTGATTTCAATACAAATCCACAGTTTAGAGTTCTTACTTTTGGCTTAAACGTAGGATTCTAATTTCAACAAACATTTAAGAGAAATAAAATGAAAATAATATCATATAAAAATATTGTTGCTCTCGGCACAACGCTGATGTTGGCAACGGCTTGTTCGGTCACTGACCTTCAGCCAATTGATGCTCTTTCTGAATCAACGGCTTTCCAAACTCCAGAGAGAATTGAACTTGCTGTTGCGGGCGTTTACGACGGTGCTCAATCAGGGTTCTATGCAGGAGGAGCAGTTCGTGGATATCCTTTCGGAGCCGCACATCTTGAACAAGGTGATGTCCGTGGCGAAGATATGGTGAGTGTTGCAGCATTTTATGGCGTTACTTATAACAGTACTTACGATGCAACAAGCCCAAATAATGGTTTCTTCTGGCAGTCAACTTATGCCATGATTAATCGTGCAAATGTAGTGATTGATGGCATTCGTAAAGCACCCCTTGGAGGAAGTTTAACTGATGCTGTTAAGAATTCTTATGAAGGTGAATTGCGTTTATTGAGAGCAATGGGGCATTTCTATCTATTAGTTAATTTTGCACGTCCTTATGGAGACAACCCAACTGCCGCAGCAAGTGGCGTGCCTTACCGTGAGCAACCTGTAGGAACAAGCTCAGGAGTCTCGGTAGATGAAGCCTCAAAACAAGGTCGTAAAACAGTGGCTGAATGTTATGATAAAATGTTAGCAGATTTAGACTTTGCTGAAACAAATTTACCTGCAACTCGTGCTAAAAATAGTATTACACGGGCAACGAAAGGTGCCGCAATTGCTTTGAAAACAAGAATCAGATTGCACCAAAACAATTTTGCTCAAGTAATTGCAGAAGCAAATAAATTGATACCAGCTACTGGAAATTTAGTTTCTTTAATTGGTAATTATCAATTGACTGCAACCCCAATGGGGCCATTTGCAGCGGGTAATAAAAGCAATGTTGAATCAATCTTATCCATTGAAAATAATGATGTTGATAACGGTAGTGTAAACGGGGCAGCTCCTTCAATGTACACTGCTTCTATCACAGGAGGGCGTGGAATTATAGGAATCAGTCCAATTATTTGGAATCAGCCTTTTTTTTCAGCTAATGATTTTCGCAAATCAGCAGAAATGGTTCAACAAGACGGAGCAACTTCTCCTGGACGTGGAGCTATGTTCAGTAAAAAATACGCTGATGCAACGGCACGTACAGATAATGCTCCAATTATTCGTTATGCGGAAGTATTGTTGAATGCTGCTGAAGCGACCGCACGTGCAGGATCTGGTGTTGATGCATTTTCAAGAGCTTTACAACTGTTGAATGCTGTTCGTAATCGTGCAGTTCCAGTAGGAGCAGGACGTTATACAGATATCAGTTTCAAAAATAATCAAGAATTAATTCAAGCAATTTTGAATGAGCGTAGGATTGAATTCTTAGCAGAAGGTATTCGTTGGATGGATATTCACCGTTTAGCAACTGATGCCGTTTTTACAGCAGGAGGAATCCCTGCAAAAGCAAGTAATACAAACGTATTCACTGCGCTTTACACAAATAATCCATCAACAACTTATGTTAGAGTTGCGGCAATTCCTTATGCTAATTTTAGGTTTATTTGGCCTCTTCCAATTGAGGAAATTAATAATAATCCAACCTTGAAAACACAACAAAATCCAGGGTGGTAATTGAGTTGTAAATTAGTTTAAAAGTCCTACTTCTTTGTTTAGAAGTAGGACTTTTTTGTTAAAATCTCATTATGTTGATTGATACATTCTTCACAATTTGATAACGTTGGGGTTAATTTCTCCTAAAATTTAGAAGGTAATTTTGTAAAATTATTCAACTAAATTATTTTCATAATGCAAACATTTTCTCTCAATTTATGGAAGCAAAACATTTTAAAAAGTGTTTCTCTTTTATTATTAGCTTTGTTTCTTAGTGCTCAATCTTTCGCACAAAGCACTGATGCTACCATCGCTGGCAAGATTTTAGACGAAAAAGGCGAGGCAATTCCAGGAGC
>JACMRQ010000193.1 GCA_014376355.1 Arcicella sp.
CCGTAAGCATTTTTTCTTTTTTACCTCCAATGAGGTCTTGAACTTGGTAACGTCGATGCCCTCCTTCTGTACGAACAGAGGTGATTTTCCCCTCCTTTGCCCAATTTCTGAGGGTGGTGGTGGGAGCGCCAAGCAATTCTGAGGCTTCTTTGATTGATAACATAGTATAAAATTACAAAAAATAGCTTAAAAATCAAACATAATTTATAAGTTTATAGAGATTTTTGTAAATTTAATACTACTGTATTATAACCCACTGACAACGTTGTTGTGGTTGAAAAGTTTCCATTTTGAAATAACAAAAAAACCTTCCTTTATCTATAAAAAAGTTTTTTTGATCATTTTAATTTAAAGTTTCTAAGGTTGATAAATTACTTATAATGAAGCTGTTTAAACTTTTGAAAAGTATTCCCAAATAAGTGAGAATTTTGTGGTGCTAAATCATAAAACATCACGCAATGGGAATACTTAGTAAAAGTACAATTGATACGTGGATTATCCCACATTTAACCGTTGGAAGTAGAGGATTTGACCCTACTGTGCCAATTCATGAGATAATTGAAGCTATTTTACATCGTTTAAAAACAGGTTGTCAATGGCGAGAATTACCCACAAAACAGTTTTTCAGTGATACTATTCTTAGCTGGAATACCGTATTTTATCACTATAATAAATGGATTGGGCATCCCCGTCCAAAGCAGGTTGCTGGGCTAAAATTTGGGTCAATATTTTAAAAGAAAATCGCAAATATTTAGACTTGTCAAGTGTTGAATTTGATGGTAGTCACACTCCCTGTAAAAATGGTGGAGATGCAGTAGGTTATCAAGGTCGTAAGGCTTGCAAAACGACTAATTCTTTATTTATCTCTGATAATCAAGGCGTTATGTTGGCAATGTCCACCCCGCAAAAAGGGCAACATCATGACTTATTTGAAATACAATCTCTCTTTAACGAAATTTGTACCCTACTAAAAGAGGCTGGTATCAACTTAGATGGATTATTTTTAAACGCAGACCCAGGATTTGATTCAGCTTTGTTTCGGGAGGCTTGCGAAAAAGAAAATATTATCCCAAATGTTAAACTGAATCTTCGTAATTCATCAAATCAAGAAACAGAATTAGCTCCAATTGGAACAGCAATTTTCGATGAATTATTATACAAAGACAGAAGCGTAATTGAACACGCAAATGCTGGGCGGACGGCCAGTCATTGATGGTTTTAAAGCTCTTTTAGTAAGGTTTGAATTCTCGGTTAGAAATTGGATGTCTTTGCATTTTATAGCATTCTCAGTCATTTTCCTACGCAAAATCAATAGAAAAAAGAAAGTTTAAACAGCTTCAATATTAAGATAATTTTAGTTCTTTTTCGTTTTTAATATTACTCATCAAAATGATAGAATAAACCCAAAGTCAATGAGGCTTTTTTGGGAAACTGCCTATAAATAGTACCATCTTTTTGTTGCCAGAGAAAATCTTCTCCAGGCTCATTTATCATATAATACGTTCCTTCGGCATGAATACTAAAACGGTTACTTAATTGATATTTCAAACCTACTTTTCCAGAGGCTAAATAAGCTGGTGTTGTGTAGGTGTCAGGAATTTCTTTCAAAGTATTCACTAATCCTCCCACGGGCTTAACGGTAAAAAAGCTCAATCCTCCTCCAAATCCAACATAAGGTTTCAATCGCCAATCGGTTGGATACCATTCAAAATC
>JACMRQ010000194.1 GCA_014376355.1 Arcicella sp.
AGTTCTGCAAATACTTTCTCCTTCGTTGCGTTGTGCTAAAGCCTGCCAAATTTCTTCGGTAATAAATGGCATATACGGATGTAACAGACACGTTAATTTCTCAAAAATCTCAATGGTTGAATCAAAAGTTGCTCTGTCGATTGGCTGTTCAAAATCTGGTTTTATAATTTCCAAATACTTAGAACAGAAGTCATTCCAAACTAAATTATACAGTGATAAAAGCGCATCCGAAATTCTGAACTTCGTGAAATGGTCTTGAACTTCCTTAATCGTTTGATTAATGCGTGAATTAAACCAATCAATGGCTAATTTATTACTTTCAATTATCGGCTGTTCTGTAACTGTCCAACCTTCAACCAAACGATAGGCATTCCAAATTTTATTACAAAAATTACGTCCTTGCTCACACAGTTTTTCATCAAAAAGTAAATCGTTTCCTGCGGGAGCCGAAAACAATAAACCAGAACGCACACCGTCTGCTCCAAAACGCTCAATCAATTCCAAAGCATCAGGCGAATTGCCTAATTGCTTAGACATTTTGCGTCCTTGTTTATCACGTACAATACCTGTCAGATAAACATTTTCAAAAGGTAATTTCCCTCTAAATTCGTATCCTGCAATAATCATTCGAGCAACCCAGAAAAATAAAATATCTGGACCCGTTACTAAATCATTGGTTGGGTAATAATAGTTAATATCCTCATTGTCAGGGTTTCGGATGCCATCAAAAGTAGCAATGGGCCAAAGCCACGAAGAGAACCAAGTGTCCAAAACGTCAGGGTCTTGGGTTAAATCTTCTTCGGTTAAGGCAAAAAGCAAACGTTCATGTTGAGCTTTATGTAATGCTTCACGTTTGGTTTTTGCAACGATAATTGTTCCATCTTGCAGGTAAAATGCAGGAATTTGTTGTCCCCACCACAACTGCCGACTTATACACCAATCATGTACATTCTCCATCCAAGAACGGTACGTATTCTTGAATTTTGAAGGAAATAATTTGATATTATCGTTCATTACATTTTCTAAAGCGGGCTTAGAAAGTTCTTCCATTTTCAAAAACCACTGTAACGACAATTTTGGTTCGATAACTGCCCCTGTACGCTCAGAAGTTTTTACGATAGATTTATATTCTTCCATCTTTACTAAATGTCCCGATTCTTCCAAATCCTTAACAATATTTCTGCGAGCCGCAAAACGGTCTTGTCCAACGTATAAAACAGCTTTTTCATTCAGAAAACCGCCATCGTCCAAAATATCAATAACAGGTAATTTATGTTTAATGCCTAATTCATAATCATTTAAATCGTGGGCAGGGGTTACTTTTAAACAGCCCGTTCCAAAATCCATCGTTACGTATTCATCCGTAATTACAGGAATTTCACGACCTAATAACGGAATTGAAACTGATTTTCCATGATAAGCTGTGTATCGTTCATCATTTGGATTTACACAAATCGCCGAGTCTGCCATAATCGTCTCTGGACGAGTTGTAGCAACAGTCAAAAATTCACCTTCACTACCAATAATTGGATATTGCAGATAGTAGAGTTTTGCCTGAACATCTTTTTCAATCACTTCTTCATCCGAAAGAGCGGTTTTTCCGAGTGGATCCCAGTTTACCATTCTCACGCCACGATAAATGTTGCCTTTGTTATACAAATCAACAAAAACATCAATTACTGATTCATAATAATGAGCATCCATCGTGAAATTAGTTCTGTCCCAGTCGCAAGAAGCACCTAATTTTTTCAATTGGTCGAGGATAATTCCACCGTATTTATCCTTCCATTCGTGAGCATAAGCCAAAAATTCTTCCCGAGAAATATCCTTTTTTTCAATCCCTCTTTCTTTCAACATCGCCACCACTTTCGCTTCCGTTGCAATAGACGCATGGTCAGTTCCAGGAACCCAACAAGCCTCTTTACCTTCCATACGTGCCTTACGGATAAGTACATCTTGGATGGTATTATTCAGCATGTGTCCCATGTGTAAAATTCCTGTAACATTTGGTGGTGGAATCACGATGGAATACGGTTCTTTGTCAGGATTTGGTTTTGACGCAAAGTGTTTATTATCAAGCCAATATTGATACCATTTGGCTTCTATTTCTTGTGGAGCGTATGTTTTTGAAATCATAGTATTAAAAATTTGGATTGCAAAGATAAGGAATTTTGGTAGGTTTCAGAATTTAGATTGCGATACATCGTAATGTGTCAGATTACTGGATTTGGAGGTTTTTGTACTGGAAAAGCAAAACTTTATTCAAATATTTGAGAATAAAACAAAGAAATTTGCTTTATTCTCAAATTATTCCTTAATATTTGACGTTATTATTGAAGTATTTGTGAAAAAAACTCAAAATCAAGAAAAATGTTAATCGAATTTAGTGTTAGTAATTTTCGTTCAATTAAAGAGATGCAGACGCTAAGCTTTGTAGCTACTGCTATGAGCGAACATGAAGATACTCACGTATTTCAAGCAAACGAAAAAACCCGTTTGTTGAAATCTGTGGGGGTTTATGGAGCGAATGGCAGTGGGAAGAGCAATTTAATAAAAGCATTAATGGCAATGCTTAATTTTATTAAGTACTCTTTTAAAGATGAAGAGTTCGGAGCAAAGGTAATGGAAACGTTCATGTTAGATGATGAATATTTAGATAAGGACATTTTTTTTCAAATCATATTTATTAATGATGGTAAAAAATATCGTTATGGATTTACTTATCGAAATAATAAAATCAATTCTGAGTGGCTTTTTGCAGATATTCGAAAGAATGAAGTTAAGTTATTTACAAGGACAAATAAATATGTTGATTTGAATGAAAGTAGTTTTAAAGATTTAAAAAAAGTCAATATCAAAAATTTGGAAAAAGATGTGATTGAAAACAACCTTTTAATAAATTTATACGCAAAATTTGGAGGTACGATATCAAAATCAATAAAAAAGTATTTAGAAGATAATTATATCATTTCGCTAGGAGTAGCTGATAGTAGATTTGCTCGAAGCTCATATGAATACTTAAAAGATGATAAAACAAAGAATGATATTTTACAATTTATAAATAAAGCTGATGTAGGAATCAAAAATATTTTAATTGAAGAAGAGCCTGTCGAAAATGATTTGAAAGAAATTTTGAAAAATATTAATAAAAGGAATGACAGTAAAAAAGTTATTGATATAGTAAAAATAAAAGTTTCGTCAATCCGACAAAAAAATAATTCTGATCAAAATATAGAATTTGACTTTGAAGAAAATGAATCAGAAGGTACAAAGAGATTGTTGAATTTTAGCGGTGTAATTATAGATTCTATAAATAATAGCAAAATTTTATTTTTAGATGAATTTGACGCACGATTACACCCCATCATTACCAGAGAAATTATCAAATTGTTTAATTCAAAAGAAAATAAATCGGCTCAACTCTGTTTTATCACTCACGATACAAATTTATTAGACAAAGATTTACTTAGAAGAGACCAAATCTATTTTGTAGAAAAAAATTCAAAAGCTGAAACGTCAATTTATTCATTAGCTGAAATTAAGGCCGTTAGAAATGATGCCTCTTTTGAAAAAGATTATATCAAGGGTAAATACGGTGCTATTCCATTTGTTAAAAATCTAAACAGTATTTTTTGAATAAATGGGAAAGAGAACAAAGCACATAAAAAATAACGATAAAAATAAGCCTTGGTTTAAAAGGGAAAATTCTGTTCGAATAGAAAGAGATATTACAATAAAAAAGATATTTCTGATATACTGTGAAGGAGAAAATACTGAGCCAGAATATTTCAAATCCTTTCCAGTAACAACTGAAACCGAAGTTAAGGCTATTGGATTAGGAAGGTCAAGGACTGCGTTAGTAGAAAAAGTAATAAAACTTATCAATGATATTGAAAAGGACGATAACCAAGAAATCTGGGTAGTTTTTGATAGAGATGTCAAGTATGAAAATCAAGGACAAGAGGATGAAGATTTTAACGAAGCTATAATTCTTGCAAATAAAAACGGGATAAAATGTGCCTATTCAAACGACTGTTTTGAGTTGTGGTTTATCTTGCACGATGAATATATAGAATCAGCAATACACAGAACACAGATTTACGATAAATTATCAGGAAAATTAAGATTCAATTATGAGAAGGAAGGAAAAGGTAAGGACTTTGCGAAAAGTCTTTATCCTTTGTTTCTAGAGAGATTGCCATTTGCCATTAGAAATGCGAAAAAGTTGCATTTATCTCATTTTGACAAAGAATGTTACCTCCAAAATCCATGTACAACTGTTTACCAATTAGTTGAGGCTTTGAATGAGAATCTTAGGAAATAACTGGACTTTTCTATAAATCTCCTCCTTGCTACATTCAAGAAATTCTTGTATGTTTGTAATGGACACTTTAATGTCTTATAATCAATAAAAATGGATATTCTCAACGAAACAATTGCTTGGCTGATGAAAAGACGCTTGCCCCGAATCCAGTCGTTTATGGAACGACCGATGGAAACGCAGGAGCAAATGTTTTGGAATTTGATACAGTCTGCCAAACATACCGAATGGGGCAAACGCTTTGATTATCAGTCAATTAGTTCCATTAAGGATTTCCAAGAGCGTGTACCCATCTCAAATTACGAAAGCCTTTTTCCCTATATAGAACGCATAATGCGGGGCGAGCAAAACGTTCTGTGGCATTCAGAAATTCAGTTTTTTTCCAAATCTTCAGGCACAACTAACGCCCGTTCTAAGTTTATCCCTGTCTCCAAAGAATCTCTTGATGAATGTCATTTTATGGGTGGAAAAGACATGATGACGTTATTAGTCGAAAATAAACCCGATACCGAAGTTTTTTCTGGAAAAGGCTTGTCAATAGGTGGAAGTTTACAATCTAATCAATTAAATACCAGAAGTTTATTAGGAGATGTGTCGGCAGTAGTGATGAAAAATTTGCCAATTTGGGCTCAATTAATTCGCACGCCTTCTTTAAATATAGCTTTAATGGATGTGTGGGAAGAGAAAATTCAAAAAATGGCGGAAATTACTTCTCAAGAAAATGTGACAAGTATTTTAGGTGTTCCAACTTGGACCTTGGTTTTGATTGAGAAAGTTTTAGAGATTACTGGTAAACAAAATATCCTTGAAGTTTGGCCTAATTTTGAGTTTTTTATTCATGGTGCAGTCGCATTTCAACCTTACCGTGAAATGTTTCAAAAAAGTATATTTCCCTCAAAAAAGGTTAGTTACCTTGAAATTTATAATGCCTCTGAAGGTTTTTTTGGGGTACAAGATGATTTCTGCCGCCCAAATGAAATGCTTTTGATGTTAGATTATGGGATTTTCTACGAATTTATTCCAATGGAAGAAATCGAAAACGAATATCCCAAAGTGCTGACTTTAGACGAAGTAGAATTAGATAAAAATTACGCTATCATGATTTCTACTAATGCAGGATTATGGCGTTATAAAATTGGCGATACCGTAAAATTTACCTCAAAATATCCCTACAGAATCAAGATTTCTGGACGGACAAAACACTTCATTAATGCCTTTGGTGAAGAACTCATTATCGAAAATGCCGAGTGTGCCATCACCCGTGCTTGTGAGGCTACAGGAGCAGTTTTGACCGACTATACAGCTGGACCTGTTTATATAAACGACCGCCAGCAGGGTTGTCACGAATGGATTATAGAATTTTCGCAATTGCCTAATAATCAAGAAGTTTTTAATAAAATTCTCGACGAAACGCTCCGAGAAATTAATTCAGATTATGATGCCAAACGTTATAAGGATATGGTTTTGAAAGCACCCAAATTAAACGTTGTTCCTCACGATACTTTTTATACATGGATGCGAAATCGGGGAAAATTAGGGGGCCAACACAAAGTTCCAAGATTGAGTAATTCACGGGAATTTTTGGAGGAGATTCTGTTGGTGGGGAAGGAGGTTTTGGCTTAAAAAAGCACCTCAATCCACTGGACTTTGAGGTGCTTTTTTCAATATAATTTATTTTCCCTTCTCCTTAATTACCACAGGAATAATACCTTCTAATAAGTTTTTTACGGTCATAGCGTCTTGCAATGTTCCTTCGGCAAGACCAAAGTGCATGGGAATTAATACTTTTGCTTTCACATCTTTTGCAGATTCTGCAGCCTCCGCTACACTTGGAAAAGTAAAGGTTTGTCCAAGCGGAAGCATTGCGATATCGGTAGTAAAGGTTTTCATTTCGGGAATTCGCTCAGTATCGCCTGATAAATAGACCGTTACCCCATTGATACTAATTAAATATCCAACCCAATTATTTGCTTTGGGATGATTATTTTTTACAATATTATAAGCAGGCACCGCTTTAATTAAAATTCCTCCAAAGGCATTATGTTCTTCCCCTGGTTTAAGAATTATGCGTTTCGCTACTTTTCCTGTGTACTGAATTTCTTGCGGAGCAATCAAAATAGTATTTGGTCCAACAAGTTTATCCAAATTTTCAGCCGTCCAATGGTCACTATGCGGATGAGAAATTACGATTATATCCGCTGTATCTTTTACCGCTATTGAATTTGGGTCTGTGTAAATTGTGTACGCACCCGATTCAATCCTAAAACATGATTGTTGTATCCAATGAATATTGTCAACTACTTGATTTACGGTTAAATTCCCCCCAAAACCTGCATTTAAAGTAATATTAAGGGTATCAGAAGCGGAGCCACACTCACTCGTAGATTCCCATTTCAACTTGTACGTGTTTTTCAATTTTCCAGTAAATTTATTATTCGCTATTGTACCACCTTCACCACTAATAATAGTCCACGTCCCACCTTGACTCGCAGAAGTTGTACCCGCTAAATTTACCGAACTTTGATTAACAACATTTATATCTTGACCCGCATTTACTTTTGGAGGGCCATCGCACACACTTTCCTTTTTACAACCAATAACCCATAATGTTCCAATAAAGGCTATTACTCTAATTGATTTTCTCATTTTTAAATTGTTTAAATTTTAATCAATTTTAGAATTTCAAACTGTTGCATAAATATTTGTTTTAAAAATCATTGAAATTATATTTGTATAGATTCTGAGATTTAGAAATGATATTCACAAACATACTTTTCAAGGAGGGTATAAAAAAATTGTGCCATAGCCATCCTTATTACTTCATGTTATTATCTATGTCTTTACAAGTAGCCAATCTGATATTTATAATAACCATCAATAAAACCATCAATAAATGCTAACATCAACCTCAGAAACTGCCTTCAAGGATTTATTTGGGAATTTTCCTCAATCTGGCAAAGTCGTTTGGATTGGCATTCGTCCACAAACTCGGCAGCCGATGGAAGTTTTGGAAGAGACTTTTGCAAATTTTGGTGGACTCACTAACGACCGTGCCAATAAAGGTATTTCTCAAAATAAACGCCAAGTTACCCTCATTCAATACGAACACATCCAAGCGGTTTCTTCTTTCTTGGGAAAAGAAAATATTGACCCTGCTTTGATACGAAGAAATATTGTTGTGAAAGGAATCAACCTGAATGCTTTGAAGGACAAACAATTTATTATTGGCGAGGCAATCTTAGAAATGACTGGGTTTTGTTTTCCGTGTAGTCGGATGGAAGAAAATTTGGGCAAAGGTGGTTTCAATGCCATGCGTGGACACGGGGGAATTACTTGTCAGGTCATTCAAGAAGGAAAAATTAAGATTGGAGATGAAGTAAAATTTTAGTTAAACATGGAAACAATAATAGAAACAGAAAGATTAATTCTTCGAAAATTTACGGTTGATGATGCGGCTTTTATGCTCGAAATACTCAATACACCCGCATGGCTACGATTTATTGGCGATAGAAACGTAAGAACTATTGAAGAGGCAGAGCAGTATTTACTCAACGGAAACATCAGAAGTTATCAAGAATATGGGTTTGGATTTTATGTGGTTGTAATAAAAGAAACCCAGAAATCTATCGGCATTTGTGGCATTGTGAAGCGAAAAGGCTTGGAAGATGTAGATATTGGTTTTGCATTTTTCCAACAATTCATGGGTAAAGGTTACGGTCATGAAGCTGCGTCTGCTACTTTAGATTATGCCATTAACATCCTTAAGATCAAGCGAATAGTTGCCATTGTTGATCCAGAAAATGCAGCATCAATTAGCTTAATCAAAAAGATAGGATTACAATTTGAAAAGATGGTTCAATTATCTCGAAAGGATATTGAATTAATGCTGTTTAGTATTTAATTGTACAATTTATTTTGTATAATTTCAAGATAACTTAGTATTAAATAATCTTCTTGTCTCTGACTGAACATTTTTATTTAACCTCCTGTTAATCTGGTAATTTACGTATCGTGTTTAAAATTATTTCTACGTAAATTTGCATTAACATTTCATTAAATAAGACTATTCTTTCTCCCAAAATGAAGATAAACTTTCAGTATCAAGAAAAATTTGAGCATCGCCACAACAATTCTAACGTAGCCGACCGCAAGGAAATGCTCGAAACTATTGGAGTTGATTCTATCGCCACACTCATCAATCAAACTGTTCCGCCTTCTATTCATTTGCGTAAACCCTTAAATCTTCCTGCGGCAAAATCCGAAGCTCAATTTTTGAGAGATTTCAAGAAAATGGCGGAAATGAATGAGATTTTTAAATCTCATATTGGTATGGGGTATTACGATACGCACACGCCAACGGTAATTCTTAGAAATATTCTCGAAAATCCTGCTTGGTACACTGCTTACACGCCCTATCAAGCTGAAATTGCCCAAGGTCGTTTGGAAATGTTGTTGAATTACCAAACAATGGTGCTTGATTTGACGGGAATGGAAATTGCCAATGCTTCACTTTTAGATGAAGGAACAGCGGCGGCTGAGGCAATGACGATGCTTTATGGACAAAGAAAAGGTGCAAAAAAAAATGCTGAAACTTTCTTCGTTTCTGAACTTTGCCATCCACAAACAATTGATTTATTAAGAACTCGTGCAACTCCACTGGGCATTGAAATTTTAGTGGGTAACCACCGTAAAATAGACTTGACGAAAGAAGATATTTATGGAATGATTGTCCAATATCCAGCTTCTGACGGACAAGTTTTTGATTATACTCCTCTAATTGAATCGGCTCATGAATTGGGAATTTATGTGGTAGTAGCCTCTGATTTACTAGCCCTTACACTTTTGAAATCACCAGGCGAAATGGGTGCTGATGTGGTAGTTGGAACGTCTCAAAGATTTGGTGTTCCGATGGGTTTTGGTGGTCCTCATGCGGCATTCTTTGGAACAAAAGATGAGTTTAAACGTCATCTTCCAGGTCGAATTATTGGTGTATCAATTGATGCACAAGGTAACCGTGCTTTGAGAATGGCTTTGCAAACCCGTGAACAACATATTCGCCGTGAAAAAGCGACTTCAAATATCTGTACAGCCCAAGTTTTATTGTCAGTAATGGCGGCGGCTTATGCTGTCTATCATGGTCCTAAAGGCTTAAAAGCCATTGCGGAACGTGTGCATGGATTGACGAAATTGACGGTGTTGGCTCTAGAAAAACTGGGCTATAAAATTGAAACAAGTGTATATTTCGATACGATTAAAGTAAACATTGGCAATAAAGAAACTGCTCTGAAAAAAGAAGCTCTTTCCAGCGGTATTAATTTTAGATATTACGAAGATTATCAATATATCGGAATTTCTTTGGATGAAACTTGTTCTGTTCAAGATGTTCAAAATATCATTTCCGTTTTTGAAAAAATTGGAACGGCAGAGGTTGAACTAACGAGTCTTTTTGATAGTGTAGAATATAATTTTCCTGAAGCGGTAAAACGCAATACTGATTATTTAACGAATTCTGTTTTTAATAGCTATCATTCCGAACATGAGATGCTTAGGTATTTAAAGCAACTGGAAAATAAAGATTTATCAATGGTTCATTCCATGATTTCTTTGGGTTCTTGCACGATGAAATTGAATGCAACCACTGAAATGATTCCTGTTACTTGGGCGGAATTTGGTAATATCCATCCATTTGCTCCGAAAAATCAGGTACAAGGATATTCTGCCATGATAAACGAATTAAATGATTGGCTTTGTGAGATTACGAGATTTTCAGCAATGTCTTTCCAACCCAATTCAGGCGCTCAAGGCGAATATGCAGGTTTGATGGTTATTCGGGCTTACCATGAATCACGGGGAGATTTTAACCGTAATGTGGCTTTAATTCCTTCTTCAGCACACGGTACAAATCCAGCTTCGGCAGTAATGGCGGGCATGAAAGTGGTCGTAACAAAATGTGATGAAGATGGCAATATTGACTTAAATGACTTACGAGAAAAAGTTGAATTATACGCTGAAAATTTATCGTGTTTGATGGTTACGTATCCTTCAACGCATGGTGTTTTTGAGGAATCTATCATCGAAATTTGTGAAATGATTCACCAATACGGTGGACAAGTTTACATGGATGGTGCAAATATGAATGCCCAAGTGGGTTTAACTTCGCCCGCTTCAATTGGAGCTGATGTTTGCCACTTGAATTTACACAAAACTTTTTGTATTCCTCACGGTGGCGGAGGTCCAGGCATGGGACCAATTGGGGTTGCTAAACAATTAGTGCCATTTTTACCAAGTCATTCGGTAGTTCAAAAAGTGGGTGGAAAACAAGGAATTTCGGCAGTTTCAGCCGCTCCTTACGGTTCAGCTTCTATTCTTACTATCTCGTATGCGTACATTGCCTTAATGGGCGGTGATGGTTTAACTCGTGCTACGGAAACAGCTATTTTGAACGCAAATTATATCAAAGCACGTTTGAACGGACATTATCCAGTACTTTATACAGGCTCGCAAGGACGTTGTGCTCACGAGATGATTTTGGATTGTCGCCCTTTCAAGATATCGGCAGGAGTTGAGGCAGAAGATATTGCTAAACGTTTAATGGACTACGGTTTTCACGCCCCAACGCTCTCATTTCCAGTATCGGGAACGTTAATGATTGAACCCACTGAATCAGAATCGAAGGCAGAATTAGACCGTTTTTGTGATGCCATGATTGGAATTCGTGAAGAGATTCGTGAAGTTGAAGAAGGCAACGCCGATAAAGCAAATAATGTTTTAAAGCACGCTCCACATACGCAGGCAGTAGTTTTAGTCGAAAATTGGGATAGACCTTATACTCGTGAAAAGGCAGTTTTCCCTTTGCCACATACAAAAGCAAGCAAATTCTGGCCGACAGTTTCAAGAATTGATTCAGCTTATGGTGATAGAAATTTAGTTTGTAGTTGTATTTCAATTGAGGAATACGCCTCGGTATCGGAATAGATAAAATTTAATAAAAATGGAGAAATAGTTTTTGCTATTTCTCCATTTTTTTATGGCTTGCTTTTAAAAAAATATAAAGCTATGTTTCTACCATTTTTCAAGTCCTAATAATTTTTTTCCTAATTCATTTAATTCGGCTGCTTCATAGTTGGTCTGTTCCCAATTTCGAGGGTCGCCAGGGAAGGCATAACCTTGGGGAGCAATGCGGTTTTTCCAAGAATTTATCCGCCATTCACGCATCGTTTCGTTTTCCTCTTGGGCGGGCATCATTGAAATATATTGAGCGATTCTCACTTTATCTTCAGAATTATTCGGGCGAATTCCGTGTGGAGTCAAGCTATTAAATATTAATAAATCTCCTGCTTCTAATTTCACTCTGTCATATTTCCCTTCAAATGCCGAAGTCTCAGGCTTGAAACGATTTCGGTCTTCTGGTTGGGTTAATTTCCATGTATTATACGTTCTATATAATTCAGGAATACACTGAAAACCACCCATATTTTCATCCGTTTGGTCGGCAAGTGCCAAAACGCCTTGCACATTTTGGGGCTTAGTTTCTGGGTCATAATCCCAATGGATGAAGCCTTTGTACTCAAAACCAGGTCGAATTGGGAAGTTTAGATTGGCTCTATCAATCGTTACCCATAATTTTTCAGTTCCCCAAACATCCGTAAAAGCATCGTGTATACGCTCCATTTGTCGATTATTCCACAAATGTTGATTGTTATAAACCTCAACCATGCCCGTGTTGGTCAATTCCTTCATCATCATCTCCGCTCGTGGTTGGGTGTACCAAGTTGATTGGTCGTTCGGGTCTTTTTCTTCAAATTCCCAAAGAAATTTAGC
>JACMRQ010000195.1 GCA_014376355.1 Arcicella sp.
CGTTTTGTGCAAATCGTCTTTCCATCTCAATTCATTCAAATCTGCCCAAGCGGCATCGTCAAATTCTGAGTTACTAAATTCCTTTTTGTCCTCCCATGAAATTTTCCATTTTCCTTCAAGGATAAAATCTTGGGCGGATAAAGTGTGCGAAATAACCCCTAAAAGCAGGAAGGTAAAAAGAAAATATTTTGCGGATTGTTTCATGGTTTATTTTATTGAATTTTCGCTTTGCTAAAAAGCCAAAAGTGTTTTATACTAAATCTTAATCTTCAATATGCCACCTTTCTTTTCAAGAGTATAGCGTTGTTTTATGATTTTCCCTTGCTGATTTACGGTAATTTCATATTCTCCCAAAAAACCACGGGTTTTATATTCGCCATTTCGAGCGGTAAATCCTTGAACGTTAGTTCGCCAAGTTTTGCCGACTAATTCAGTAAAAACTTTTCCGTGCGGACGAGGAATCCAGTTTTTATCCCACAAAGCTCCCGCAGGAATCCAATGAGCATTTTCCCAAAATCCCCACTGAACGAGTCCAGTCGTAGCGGGATGGCTGAAAATGGCGGTCATAAAATCTCGTAGGTAGCGAGCTTTGAAATCATCATCATCACTGGTAATATCAAATTCAGAGATTTGGATTGGTAAGCCTAATTCGGCAAAATGGTCTAATTTAGCGATAATAAATTCGATGCCAGGTGGTGTTCCGCCGATGTGTCCTTGCTCGCCAATGGCTTCAATCGGAGCCTTGTGTTCCTGCAAAAATTTTATATTTTGGTAAAAACTTTCGCTTCCTGCTCCATCCGTGTGAAACATCGTATAATCATTCAAGAATAATTTTACACCCGCCGTATTTTTTCTTGCTGCCTGAAACCAATCAACCATTACTTTTTTCCCACCCAATGAATCCATGATATTATGGTGAGCAAAAGGCTCATTTATCACATCCCATTCATCAAATTGTCCTTTCATTTGGGAGGTTTGCTCACTGATATGTTTGAGAATGATTGCTCGCAGTGCCGAGGTATCGTTTTTATATTGTGATAAGTGCGGGGAATGCTGCCAAGAAGGCCAAACCATTACGTGTCCACGAACGGGAATATTGTGGTTTTTAAACCAGTTTATCCCTTTTTGTGTCTGTGAAAGGTTAAATTTTGCCCAATTTTTTCCTTTCATTTCATTTTCCAATACTACTTTATTAAAATACCTCAAAAGAGTATCTCGATAAATTTTAGCATCCTTACTAATAGAATCGTTGATTATTTGCGAGGAAGTGGCGGTTCCCCACGCAAATGCACTGTTGGTCATTTTTACCGAAACACTGGCTTTATTAACGGGTTTTCCATTTTTATCAAGCACTTTTACGGTCAAATCTGCTTTTCTGAATTGTTCAATGCGTTCGGCGGCGGCTTTTCGCCAAGCGGCATTTGGAGCATCACCCTCATAATGAACGATACTTTTCGGTAAGTCGCTTAACTTTTTTGACTGTTGATAATTCAAAAGTGAAATACCGCCTAACTCGAATATTTGAGGAAATTTTCCGCATTTTATTATCAATGCCATTTCTCCTTTTGCTACTTCTTTACCTGCTACGAAAGGAATTTGGGTCAATGTCCACGCTGAACCAAAGGACATTCCTCGTTCAAATAGGGGAGGCCAATTATATTTTCCATCAATGAAACGATCAAGGGCAATTTCCATGAAAGATTCACCCGTTTCCTTTTTGCTTTGAATAGAACGGCTATAAAAAGAAAGCAATAAAACATCACCTTTATGTACTGTCGAATCAATATTGTAACGTAGCGTAACGTTTTCACTACTATTTTGTTGAATAGTAGAAATACGATAAGTTTTTTTAAATGACTGATTATCAGTATTTAACACTTCAATACTGACGGCAGATTTAGCGTTTGTCTTGAAGGGAATCGGTTCAATTGGCAATAAAGACACTTGTGCTTTTGCATGAAAAGCAAAGGAGAAAATAATCAGACTTGGGAACAAATATTTAAACATTATGCTGAATTGAGTTAAACTGTTTTATTCACTTATTTCTTCAAGTTTTTCAAATAAGTTATCGTTTGTGGTACCTGTTTGGCATAACTTGGACTTTCATCTTCAATATAAAAATGCTCAACGCCCGATTTTTTGACTGCTTTCAAAATCGCAGGAATATCAATTTGCCCCGTTCCTAAAGCAACATCATTTTCAACGGCTGTTCCGCCCGAATCATTCCCTTAATTTTAATCATGGTATAATTTTTTAAAAAGTTCAATTGAATAACCAAGCAAAAACAGACAAGCCAAAGTAGTACGATTTTCTTGGTATTTTAATCAATTACTTCAATATTTTCACTATTTTTTTGAAAAATGATAGTTTGAATATTTTCTAATTTCTTAACCTAATTTTCGGCATATTTAACTGAAATATCATTCATAATAATTCCTTTGGCGTGCCGAACATAAAAGACTTTCGTTTTGTCATAATTTGAATAAAATCTTATGTGCTGCCATTTCTTTAGAACGGTGGTCATGAAAACCAAATTTTCTGAACTATGTTTTAGACAACGAATCGTATTAAGTAAAACTAAAATTTACCTTCCTCAACTATTGTCTTCAAAACTGCTGTACGACTCTTATAAATTCTTTCAACTTTATCCATACTTGATTTTAGTTTTATTTTTGCCTTTCCATAGTCTTTCCAAACTTCTCGAAGTTGGTCAGTAATTTGTTTGCCTGATATTTTGTCTATTTCAAAAATCCAATCATTAAAATCTAAATCGTAATACATTTGACCTTTGATGGTATCTTCTGGCTGACGTATGTAAAAGCAGGGTGTTCCATTAGCAGCCGCTATTATGGGCGAATGACATTCCAAACTTAAAACGGTATGGGCTTTTGCAAAAACTGAGGCTGCTTCATCAGGTAGCCAATAACCTCTTTTCACAACAAAAGGTTTTACATCTTCGGGCAATGGATTAATAAGCAATTCATCCATTATTTCAACTGCATAAGTCATTTCAGGACATACAATCACTTTATTTCCTGTTTCACGTACCCAAGCAATCATTGCTTCCCGAAGCTTAGCATGGTCAATTTCTTTATATTTTTCGTTGGTTTCTTCTACCTGTCTTACTTTTTCATCACTCCAACCGTTATTGTTTGGATTGAATTTATGGTAAGGTGTAAAGCGTAACCGTGGAATTGCACAAATGAATTTTTTATCTTCCAAGCCATTTTCCTTTAAAAAAGAATTTCCTTTTTCATCGTCTCGGATATTCATAAAAAACGTAGCATCGGGAGCAAATTGAACGTGTTCACCAACAATGCCGACTTTTTTCAAATGTTCGATTGATTTGGTTTCTCTGGTATAAATAAAGGATGCTTTTTGCAAAATACTTTGATGATATTGACTTAAATTTTCAAGCGTTGTACCAAATACACCAAAAGGTTTAGTAGTATGTTTCATCCAACTTGCCAAGTTATCAGCTCCCACCAAAAGTGGCCCTGAACCGTGAATCATCAAATCAGCTTTTTGGAAAGCCTCCATGATTTCGAGGTTTTCTACGTCTTTATTTTTATCTACATTTCCATAAATAATCTTTACTTTTGGAAAATTTTTATTGAGTAATTTCTTTACTTCTTCGCCGTTGCTCCTTTTCCATAAAATTACTGTTGCATTTGGTATAAATGTTTCCAAAATATGTAGCAATCCTGGGGTATGTCCAATATCGCCAATGTTTACATCTTGCCAACCCGAAACCAGTAAAATAGTGGGATTTGTTTTTTTTGTTGCCTTGGTAATAAATGGAGTAAGCAATAGACTCGCCGAAAACAGGCTTGTTTGTTCGATAAAATTTCTACGTTTCATAGAGATACTTTTAAAATGGGAATTTAATTATTGTACTTCATACGCCCCACAATCTACTGTTGCACCTTTTGGACGGGGAATTCCCCTAATATCGTTTGGTGAAAAAATACTTTGTGTACCTGCATCAATGGCTGGACTACCTACTTTTAATGAAAAATTAGCTATTGAACCATCCGTAGAAAGAGTCACAAATTGAGGGTCAATTATTTTATCATTTGGTCCTTTTACCGCCACTTTTCCGACAAAATAGATATTGTAATCATAAGTTACATTCGTATTTTTATTGTTAGAATTGCAATTTCCTCCAACTTTGGTATAAATAATGTTGTTCATAATTTTCACATCTTCGCAAGTATTGGCAAAAATATCGGCGTAGGTAAGCATTATTTGAGCATTATTATAGGCAGTGTTATTAATAATATCAATGTGAGCAGCATCGTAAGCATGAATTCCCGATCCACCATTGTTAAAACACACATTATTTTCAACCAAAGTACGTCCTACATAAGGTTTATCATTTGCTGTAGCGTTGTATGGACGATGATTTACATCAATAATAATTCCATTTCCATCGCTTAATCGCTGTTGGCTAATCCACGGAATTGTTGTTCGATTATTATAGCAAATATTATTTCTTACAATATTTTTATAGGTTGTTTTCGTATCGCTATCAAAAGGAGTCAAAATGCTAATTCCGCTTCCGCCATACATCATATACCAAGCATTATTATAGATTGTGTTACCTTCAAAAGTTGCATAATCTGCTTGAATTGAACTAAGTCCTCCCCCAGGGAAATCGTGTATTTTGCAATTACGAATAACAATATGATGTGGAAATTTAGATTCGGTACTTGGTCCACCGATACTAATACCGTTCATATTATACGTTGCGTATAAACTATTGTTAGTTCCACCCGCCAGTTTATCATTATAGGAAGCCAAAGCATCATTATAAGTTAAATTTTGATTATTCCCTTGAAATTCGATGCCTTCCACTACGATATAAGATCCGTTAATAGAAACGGCATTCCAGATACTACCTGAAAATAAAAATTTTGGAGAATGACCTATGTAAGCCTTGTAGGTAATGTATTTATCAGCAGTACCAGATTTTAGTAGTTGAATGGTAGTAACAGGCATATAATTTCCGTTCATAATAAAAACGGTATCGCCTGGAGAAGCCAGATTTTGTCCAGCAGTAATCGTTTTTAAGGGCGAGGACGTTGATAAGCCAGTATTGGCATCTGAACCAGTTCCGTCAGAAATATAATAGCTTTTAACTAATGCAGAATTTACAGAAGTTTTAGGGGTAATTACGGAAATATTACCTACTTCTTTTTGGTCGCAACCATAAAACGTGGTTGTAAAAAGCAATATTCCTACCAAAGTTAATGTGAAATTATGTTTCATATAAAGTTGAGATAATTAATTTTATATATGAAACGCTCAATAATAGGATTTATCCCGTTTATTTTTTGATTAAATTTAGCGATAACTATTCTCCCCTTCTTCTTGAAGCCACTTAATCTTTTACATAATCCGTAGAGTACTTTTTTGAAAACTGTGGGGTGGTTCATTTTTGGTTTACACTTTTTGCGAGTTTTTGTTGTTAAATGTTTACACTTTTTCACTGTTTTTCTCAAACCATTTGATTTCAAAATCCGCAGGAAATTCATAGTTTAAACTTGAATGTAATCGCTGTCTATTGTAATATCCTTCAATAAATTCAAACAAAATACTTCTTAAAATAACGAGGTTTTCATAGCCCCCTTTTGGCATTTCCAGCTCTGTTTTTAACCGACTCCATAGTGATTCTGCGAAGGCATTATCGTATGGATCATCGGCTCTACTCATGCTCTGTTTGAGTTCAAAAGTTTGTACTAATTCTTTCATTTTGTCAGACAAATACTGTCCACCTCTATCAGAATGTACGATTAATCCAGGCTGAATTTTTCTCTTTAAAAGTGCTTTCTCCAAAGGTTCTCTAACCAAGGATTCTTGCATATTATCGTTCACTGACCAGCCAACAATTACTCTTGTGAATAAGTCCATCCAAGTACACAGATACGCCCATTGACCGTTTTTTAAAGGCATATAAGTTATGTCTGATACCCACACCTGATTAGGTTTTGTAGGCTTGGGTTGATTCAATAATAAGTTTAAACAAACCCGTTTTCCATGTTTACTATCAGTCGTTCTTGGTACAAATTTTGGCGGCTGAATGGCTCGTAAGCCATCTTCTCGCATCAATTCAGCTACTTTTTGACGAGACAACTTTATCCCTCTTTTCTTTAATGAAGCCTTTATTCTGCGACTCCCATACCGTTTCAAATGTTTCAAAAACTCTAAACGAACTTCGTGTTTAGGTCGATGATATTTCTTATCTGAATTATGGCTCTCTCCACGTTTATATCGGTAAAAAGCGGTTCTACTTACGTCAAATAAAGAACATAAAAATTCAACCGAATAGTCCTTTGAGAATGATATTATTAGCTCGTATATGTCTCTTAGCTGGACGTGCTGAAGAGAACTAATGCTTTTTTTAAGATGTCTCGTTCAGACTGTAAGCGGGCGTGCTCTTTTTTGAGTAATTCGTTCTCCGATATGAGCCTTAAACTATAAGTCGTTTGCTCTTCTGAGGTCTTAGTTTTCGTCTTCATTTGGGATTTACTTTTCCAAGTATAAAGAACATTTCTACCAATCCCAAACGTCTTCGATATTTCATCAACATTCTTACCCGTGTTCAACATCCTGAGTATCTCTTCTTTGAAATCAGGCTCATAATGTGCGTGTGATTTCTTGGTTTTCTTTACTTCCATTTTCTGCATTTTTTATGCAAAAAAGTGTGCCGTTTTTTTGAACCACCTCAGATTATCAGAATGTACATGATAAATTTAAACTCATTGACAATCGGAATTTATCCATTTTTGTGCCACTTTTTATTCCAATTTCAATTCAAGACGAAAAAGGAGAACCTGAAAATATATTTAGTGAAAATGAATTAAAATATTTAGGTAAAAATAATATTTTCCCAGAAAATAGATGTCTTAATGGTGCTTTGGTTTGGGATTTATATTTGAAAATGAATGATAATAAAGGTGGTGTAAATGATTATACTGAAAAAGCAATTTCCAGAAAAATAATTGGTGGGATAATCAGCAAATACACCTTTTCAATTTTTTATACTGAAAAAATAAAAGAAGCTCTAAAAGGTTTTAGTAATCCAAAGAAAGATTTTGAAGATTATCTTTATTTGGAAAATTATCAATTAGTTTACAATTACGAAAAAGGATTAATTGAGGCAAAAATTGAATCAACTGAAAACTGTATTTTGTAAATAAATCATAAATATATTAATTACCTTTCATAATACTAAATATACTATATTTGCATATTATAATATAACAAAAAGTAATTAATATGTCTAAGATAAATGATAGTAAATCATTATTAATCAGATATTTAGATGAAAATGAAGTTAAAATATTTCATTTGAATGAAATTGTTGAATATTTTGAGGATGAAAATGTGAATATTAAGGCAACGGTTGAGGCTTTGCTTAGAGACGGGATTATTAAATCTTTGCAAAAAGGACTTTATTGTCGTCCGAGTTTTCATAATGAATTTGTGCTGGCTTATTATTTAGCTCCCAAGGGTGCGGTGGCTTATTGGTCGGCTTTGCATTGGCACGGACTAACGACTCAGTTTTCAAATACTATATTCGTTCAAAGCCCTACTTTAATCAAAAATAAAGAAGTGATGGATGTTTCGTTTCAGTTTGTGAAGGTGAAACCGTCGAAGGCAACGGGGTATCAATTTGAAGGCAGAGGCAATAATCAGTTTAAAATTACCAATTTAGAAAAAACAATTGTTGATTGTTTTGACTCAATCGGACAAAGTGTTGACTGGTCGGAGTTGATTAAGGCAATTTACAAAGCCAAAATGCGGAATAAAGAGCTTATTGAGGCTTGTGAAGCGGTGGATAATGTTAGTGTAATTAAAAGATTGGGCTATTTGATTGAATTGATGGAGATTAAGAACCTGAAAACATTTGAAAAATATGCTTTGCAAAAGGTAAATAAAAAATATAATGACCTTGACCCAAGTAGTCCGAGCAGTGGTTCGTACTTAGCAAAATGGCGATTAAGACTTAACGTTTCGGAAGAGGATATTCTCCAAAATATTAAAAATTATTATTGAAATGATAAATAGAAAGGAGATTGTTGAGTGGTCTAAAAAGAGTAATGTTCCCGCTGATACGATTGATAAAGATTATGTACTTGGACATTTTTTAAACGTACTTTTTTCGTATCAATGGGCAAAAGAGAACTTGATTTTTAAGGGAGGCACATGTTTACGAAAGTGTTATTTTGAAAATTATCGTTTCTCGGAGGATATTGATTTGACGATTCTAAATCAGAATTTCATCCTTACACGTAAAGCAATCAATGAAGTTTGTGAAAAATTGAAGGATGTAACTGGCATTGAAACGAATATGTTGTTGTTTGCGGAAGTGCAGCACAATAACCAGAAAGTTGGATGGGATATTGAGATATGTTACTGGGGAGCAAATCATAATCCATCTGAAACGCCAATATTTAGGAAAGATTGTCACACTAAAATTATTCTTGAAATTAGGCATTTTGAACTGATGTTGTTTGAGAATATTGAAAGGAAAATTATTCATAATTATTCAGATAGTGAATTGATGAGTAATACAATTCCTTGTTATTCGATAGAAGAAGTTTTAGCAGAAAAAATGCGGGCTTTGATCCAAAGAAACCGGGGGGAAGCAAGAGATTATTTTGATTTATGGTACATTAAAACGCATATAAATGAGATTGATTGGCAGGGAGTTAAAGAAGCTTTTTTCGAGAAATGTATTTTCAAAAATATCATTTTCAATGATGTTTCAGATTTATTTAAGCCTGAACGGATGAAACAAGTTGCTATTACATGGGATAAAAGGCTTAGTCATCAACTTCAAACACAGGTTGATAGAATTTTGGTAATGAATGAATTAGAAGTATTTTTTACCGAATTATTTAAGGAAGAATCATGACCATCAATGCCACGCTTATTAATATTCTCCATATTTGCCACCGTGAATTGTGGTTGCACGCTCATGTGATACGGATGGAACATACCTCAGATATTGTTTCGGAAGGTAGGCTTATTGGGGAAGAAAGTTACCCGCAAAGGGCTGAGAAAAATCAGGAAGTACAGATTTCTGGAGAATTTGAAGGGATAGAATTATCTGCTAAAATTGATTTTTTTGATGCAAAATTGGGAGTTGTCCATGAAACGAAGAAGTCGGCGGCAAAGGAATTAGCACATATAGCTCAGGTACAATTTTATTTGTATTTGCTTCGTAAAAATGAGATTGTAGCTAATTATGGAACGATTGAATATCCGAAATTAAGACAAACCGATAGAGTTGAGTTGAATGAGGACGATGTTACAGCAATTGAATCGAAAATTAAGAGGGCTTATGCCATTACTGAGCAAGAAAATTGTCCGCCCGCTTTACTTAAAAGTAAATGTACTAATTGTTCTTATTTTGATTTTTGTTGGAGTGGAGATGAATGATAAATTATGAAAAAATCATATTACCTTTTTAATCCTGGGCGGCTGAGTCGTCAGGATAACACGCTTAAATTTCAACCTGTGGATGAACATGGTGTTGAAGGTCAGCCAAGATATTTACCGATTGAAACGGTGGATAATATCTACTGTTTTGGGTCGTTGGATGCAAATTCGGCGATGTATAATTTCTTGGGAAAGCATCAAGTAGCAGTTCATTTTTTTGATTATTATGAGCATTATACAGGATCATTTATGCCGAAGGAGTATTTGTTGGCAGGAAAAATGCAGGTAGAACAGACGAAATATTACCTTTCGGATAAAAAGCGAATTGTTGTGGCTCAGAAATTTGTGTCGGGCGGTGCTGCAAATATGTTGAAGAATTTGCAGTATTATAACAATCGTCAGAAGGATGTAGCCAAACAAATTTCGGCTATTGAGAGATATGTGGAAAGTATAAATGCTACGGTAAAAGTGCCTGAGTTGATGGGGATTGAAGGGAATATTAGACAGACTTATTATGAGGCTTTTGATGTAATTATTAATGATTTTGAGATGGGAAATCGGACAAAGCAACCTCCTAATAATGAGGTAAATGCTTTGATTTCATTTGGCAATATGATGTGCTATACAATGTGTTTAGACCAAATATTTCACACACAATTGAATCCTACGATTGGTTTTTTACATGAACCAGGGTTTAGGCGATATTCGCTTGCTCTGGATTTGGCCGAGGTTTTTAAGCCTATTTTGGTGGACAGAACAATTTTTAGTTTGTTGAATAAGAAACAAATTCAGTCAAGTGATTTTAGAAATGAGTTAAACCGCTGTGTAATGAAAGATTCGACACGGAAGATTTTTGCTCAGGCATTTGACGAAAAACTGAAAGAGACTTTTAAACATCGTAGTTTAGGGCGGTC